>CAZGVR010000026.1:0-5302 GCA_964528945.1 uncultured Myxococcales bacterium | reverse complement strand
CGAGTACCCCGAGAAGTACGGGTTCGGCGAGTTCGTTCCGGTCGAGGGTGCGTGATGGCGAACCTCGGGTACGTGCAGGTCACGAGGCGCTGCAACCAGAAGTGCCTGTTCTGCTCGAACCCCGAGATCCAGGTGGACATAGATCCATCCGAGGGCCGGCGGCTGATGGAAGGGCTGGTCCGGGCGGGATACGACGGCGTCATCTTCACGGGCGGCGAGCCCACACTGTCGCCGCACCTGCCCGACCTGGTATCCATGGCCCTCGGCATGGGCCTGCCGCCCAGGATCGTGACCAACGGCCAGCTGCTGGGCACGGACCCGGACCTGCTCGATCGCCTGGTCGCGGCCGGACTGTCCCACGTGCACGTGAGCCTGTACTCCAGCCGCCCCGAGGTGGTCGCCGAGCTTACGTGCAAGCCCGACTCGCTCGAGTCGGCGACGCGCGCGCTCGAGCGCCTGGGCGCGCTCGAGGGGCGGGTCAGCGTGGACGTGAACACGGTCATCAGCCACAGGAACGCTGACCACCTGGACGAGCACGTGCGCTCCGTGGTCGAGCGCTTCCCGTTCGTGCGCCACTTCGTGTTCAACAACCTGGACGCGCACATGAACCGCGTGTCCGACAACCCGTGGACCGTGCCGGCTCTCTGGGAGCTCGAGCTGAATCTGTTCAGGGCGCTGCGCTTCCTGGAGGCCAGTGGCCGCACGTTCAGGGTCGAGAGGGTGCCGCTCTGCTACATGGTCGAGTTCGCGCATGCCTCCACCGAGACCAGGAAGATAATCAAGTCAGAGGAACGGACAACGCACTTCCTGGACGACAAGGGGTCGGTGCGGCAGACTGGCTTCCTGCACGACAAGGCCGAGTGCTGCTCCGTGTGCATGCTGGACCCGGTGTGCGCAGGGCTCGACGGCGTGGGAGAGGGCTTCCACCTCGAGGAGCTTCACCCGGTCTTCGTGCCGGCCGCAGAGGTCGTGGGCCGCGTGCTCGGAAGGCCCGCGTCGAGCATTCCCGGGTCCATGATCGTCGAGATAGCGGCCAGGCAGGGTGCAGTACCAAGGCGGAAGCGATGACACGGCAGGGGAGCGATCCGCGCTGTGGCCCATTCTGCCGCTTCGACGGTTGCAACCCTGGTATCGAGAGGGCCTTTCAGGGCGCTTTCAGGGCCGATGCCGGTATTTCACATCTCGGGATCGATCGTCAGGGCGCAGCCAAGCAGCCGGTGACCAGCCGCCGCCGATGCTTTGCAGGGATCGCGAATTTGATTCGGGCTATAATCGGTAGCGATAATATGTTTTCCAGGTAGTCCAGGGATCGCCAGGGGCCGTCAAGGGGGGCGCAGGGCGCAGTCACGTGTGGAAGGGGCCGGCCGGCCACAGGGCGAAGGCCGCGGCATCTTTCCAGGGGGTATGGTGGAACTCGATTCCGGCCATAATCCGAAGGAAGAGGGCTGGGGGCGTCGGACCGGAGACAAACGTCCCATCGTGCGTGAGGGACACCACCGCGGAACTGGGCCCTGGGGTATTATCGCCGGCGTTTCAGGCCTCGTTATGGGTTTCGGCGCCTTCCAGGCCCCGCTTCCCGGGGTATCACGATTCACATGCCCATACATTGGCCAATCGTGATGGGCCTCCGGCCGGCAGAGCGGATGGCTCGTAATGTGCCATCCGCGACTATGGCCTTTCAACGGCTGCACTCCACGCATCGTGAGGGCCTTTTCTGGGGCCTTCAGGGCCGTTGTCGGATCTTTTCATGGGGGCGGAACGGTGGAGGCCGAGGTGAAACGGGCGAAATCCGGTGCGCCGCGGCTGCCTGGACGATACTGCGTATTTGATTCGGCGATAGTGATCGATATTCCAGGATTCGAGACGGGAGATGCGAGGGCACGTGTCAGCGGGAAGGATCCAGGCGCGGGGGGAGTGCGTGACCGGGCGCAGGGCGGGGGTCCCCTGCCCGAGCCCGGCCACGCTGGGACGTCGCTGGAAGCAGCCTGGGGTGAAAACCGCGACGATTATGGTCTTGTGATGGGTTTCGGCGCCGGAGAGGGCCGTTTCTCGGGGTATCGCGTTTCGCGGGCCATGGTGACGGCCAATGATGGCGGGGCCCCCGTCCGCATCGCGGATGCCTCCAGGGGCGGGCGGCTTGAGCAAATCGCGATTTGGGCGTACCCTGTAGACGTTCTTTCCACAACTCGAACCGGGAAGGGGATGCCATGACGCAGGCGAGGATCAGCCCACTCACAGTGCTAGCGACAGTCCTGTCCCTGGTCGTGATGGCCGGCTGCGGGAGCAAGGGTGGCGACGGCGACGCGGACGAGGATTCGACACCGGACACCTCCCCGGACACATCTCCCGACACCACCACGGACCTCTTCCCGGACACCGAGCCCGACACGAGCCCGGATCCGGCCCCCGACTCCGCGCCGGACACGGCCCCGGATTCGGAGCCGGATACGGCCCCGGATTCCTCGCCGGATCTTGCCGACGGCGTCGAGTGGGACGGCTCGTCCGGCTACTACGACCACCTGGGCACCAACAACCAGAGCATCACGGGCGTGACGCGAGTGATCTTCCTGGGCGATTCGATAACGGCCACGCCGTACCTCACTCCGCCATGGTCCGACAGGATCCGCGACGACCTCCAGGCGCTCTTCGGCTCGGGGACCGAGTTCCGCAACTACGCGGTTTGGGGCGCCCAGACCGACGACGTGCTCAACAGCCAGTTGCTCAACATCGACACGGCGAGCACGAAGCCGACCCTAGTCATGTTCACCATCGGCGGCAACGACGCCCTGGAGGTGATCGGCGAGGACATCCCGACCTCGCTCGCATACATGGAGACCAGGGTCGACAACCTGCGCGCCATTCTCGAGTGGCTGTTCGATCCCACGCACTTCCCGGGAGGCGTGTACGTCGTGTACGGTAACGTGTACGACCCTACCGACGGAGAGGGCGACTTCACCCACTGCGGCGTCGCGACCTCGTACGGCGACTGGCCCGAGTGCAACGAGCTCGCGACCATAGTAAACGGCTGGTACCTGGATCTCGCGATCGGGTTCGGTGCCGACGTGCTGAACATGCACGACCTGTTCCTGGGGCACGGATGGAACAATAGCGACCCGGCAAACCCCTACTACTGCCTTGGTTGCACGCCAACTTGCCCCTGCCCCAGGTGGTTCGACGCGACATGTATACACCCCTCTAATACTGGCCACGAGGCGCTCGCCGGGTTCTTCAGGGACATCGTCGCCCGCTGAGAGGAGCCGAAATGACCTCGCGAACACTTGCATGTGCCGCCCTCTCCGCGGCCCTTGCGGCTTCCTGCCTCCCCGACCTCCACGACGATCCGCCTCCGGCGCTCGTCGAGGCCGAATTCGATCCCTCGGCCGAGCCGTCGCCGCTGGTGCCCAAGCCCACCGACCTCGTCTACGACGCGGACCTGGGCCGCATATCTATCGACATCGAGCCTGACGACTCGGCGATCCAGGTCGAGGTGTCGACGTTCCTCAACGGGCTGGACGGCTGGCCGGCGTCCATGGCCGCGACGGCCGAGTTCCTGGGAGAGGTGGATCCGGCAACGATCACCGAAGAGACCGTCGTGGTCCTGGACATCACGGATCCGTCGTCCCCGCTTCCGGTCGACGGCGTAGTCAGGATCCTCGGCGAGGGCGGCCGCTCGCTCCGGGTGCATCCAGGCGTGCTCCCCACCTGGAGCGTGGGTCGCAGGTACGTTGTCGCCATACTAGGCGGGTCCGACGGAGTCCTCGGCGCCATGGGGGAGCAGGTGGTCCCGTCGCCTGCGTTCTGGTTCTTCAGGGCGGCAGAGCCCCTCGTGGAGTGCGACGACCACGACCTCCTCGAGGGCTGCAGGAGCGCGACCTCGCTGCTCGAGGACGATGATGCCACGGATCTCGAGGAGGTGAGGCGCGACAGCGCGGAGGTCTTCGACTCCCTCTCGCTCGCCGGGTACGTCCGAGACCGGATAGCGCTGGCCTGGAGCTTCCGGACCAGCACGAGGACGGTCGTGCCGTTCGACCCTTCCATCGACGACGTGCACTTCCCAAACGACTACTACAGGACCGAGGACGACACGCACATGGACCTGCCCTCGCCGCAGGGCACCACGGCCGAGGCCCGGGCCGTCCTCGATCGGCTGGATGCCATGGACGGGTACTCGCTGACCGCGGGGCCGACCATACGCTTCGTGGGGCCGCTGGACGGATCCGGCTCCAACCTGACGCCCATGTCACTGCTACTGGTCGACGCGGACGACACCATGGACCTGCCGTATGCGGAGCGACGCTGGGACGAGGCCAGGGGCGAGGTCCACATGAACCTGCTTAACTCCCTGCGCTCCGGGACCCGCTACGCCGCCATCCCGCTCAGCGAGATCGAGGACGTGAACGAGGTGCCGATAATACCCTCCCACGTGTGGATGATACTTCGGTCCGAGAACCCGGTGACGGATGCGGGCGGCCACAGCCTGCTAGACGGCGTGTCCGACGAGGACGCGGCCGACTTGGAAGAGGCGCGCGAGGAGTACGTGGAGTTCTTCGACACGCTGCTCTCGACGCTGGCATTCCCAAAGGAAGGCATACAGCTCGGCCTGGTGTTCACGACCATGTCGGCCGAGGCCGAGATGCAGGAGATCCGAGAACTGCCGTGGGACGATGCCCTGCCGACCACGGCCTCGGCTCCGGGCGGACTCCAGGATCCCGCCGAAGTGGTCCCGGCCGGGTTCGGGACATCGAACCTCTCCGGGGTGGTGGTCGGCACGGTCCCTTCGCTGGATCTCATCGACCCCGCGACCCGCGAGTTCGACGGCACGGCCCGGGCCGCGGACCTCTCGTTCGTGATGGCCCTGCCGCTCGCGCCGCCGGCGGGGAGGGTCGCCGCGCCCATCGCCATCGTCCAGCACGACCTGGGCGGATCGAGGCTCGACGCGTTCGCGATCGCAGACGATCTGGCCTCCGAGGGATGGGCCACGATCGCCGTGGACCTCCCAGGGCACGGGTCCCGCGGGCTGACTGCCGAACCGGTCGACGTCATGTTCCCCACATCGAACCCGTTCGCCGTGGCCGACGTCATGCGGCAGCACGCTCTCGACCTCGTCGTGCTCGGCCGGTCCCTGGCGGCCGCGGACGGACCCGGATCCGTGCCCGGCGTGAACGTGGACGCCTCGGACCTGTCGTTCGTGGGAACGGGGGTCGGCGCATCGACCGGGACGATCTTCATGGCCGTGGATCCGGCGGTTCACGTCGCCGTGCTGAGCGGGCCCGCTGGAAACCTCGCGGGCATGGCCGAGACC
>CAZGVR010000025.1:5287-14888 GCA_964528945.1 uncultured Myxococcales bacterium | reverse complement strand
CCGCCGACACCGCTCCGGACGCAGGCCCGGATCTCGCTGAGTGCGCTCGCGACGAGGACTGCGACGACACGAACCCCTGCACCGTGGACACCTGCGATCTGGACTTCGACACGTGCGATCACGACGAGATCGACGCGGACGGCGACGGCTACGTCGCGGAGAGCGCGGGCGGCACGGACTGCGGCGGCGACGACTGCAACGACGAGGACCACGCCGTGAACCCGGGCGCGGCCCACGCGTGCGACGGCTGGGACCACGACTGCGATCTCCTGGTGGACTGGGACGAGGACATGGACGGCCACAGGTCCGAGGAGGCCTGCCCGGGCACAGGCGACGACTGCGACGACCAGGACGCCTCGGTGAACCCTGACGCGGTCCCTGCCTGCGCGCCGTCAGACACCAACTGCGACGGCCTCCTGGACTGCACGGACCCGTCCTGCACCGGCGACTGCCCGTGCACGCTCGCCGAGGAGGACTGCGAGGACGCGCTCGACGACGACTGCGACCTGCTCGAGGACTGTTCGGATCCGGACTGCGACTCGGCGCCCTGCTGTGCGGGAACGCCGTGCGCCGGGTCGCTCCAGTGCTGCGCGGGAGGGTGCTGCAACCTGGACATCGACGAGGACTGCTGCGGCGGCTGCGGCAAGGAGTGCCAGGCAGGCGAGTGGTGCTGCGACGGCGAGTGCGCGGAGTGCTGCGCGCGCGAGGACTGCGACGACGGCGACCCGTGCACGCTGGACCTGTGCACGGCCGGAGTGTGCGTGAACGACGGCACGGTCACGGACATGATGCTCTGCCCGGGCGGCGTGTGCTGCGGCGGGACCTGCGAGATCTCGGCGAACTGCTGCACGGACGCGGACTGCGGCTGCGTGGGAGCGTCCCGCCCCTGCTCGAACTTCACGAACGACGAGGCCACGTGCACGGCCCAGACCGGCTGCGCGTGGGAGGACCACTCCTGCCTGACCATGGCCGACACCCCCTGCGCGGACCTGACCGGCCCGGAGTGCATGCCCGACCGTTGCCTGAACTGCCTGTACGCCGTCCCGTGCTGCGGCTGTGCCACCACCACCCCCGGGGACGACACCTGCAACCCCCCTCCCGAGCGCTCCTGTGCGGCTCTCGGCTCGGACGAGTTCTCGTGCAACACCTGCGGCTGCACGTGGACGGGCACGGCGTGCACCGGGCTTCCGGACTGCGAGGGGCTGAACCCCGACTACCCCTGGCTCTGCGTCTCGTGCCCCGGGTGCCTGCCGCGCGCCGGCGAGGGCGACTGCACGGGCACGCACACGCCTTGCCACGGCCACTCGGACGAGGCATCCTGCACGCCGCAGCGCGACTGCGACTGGCTGCCCACGTGCGTGGACCACGCCTGCGCGGGATGACCCCTCTTGAAGTGCCGGGGCACGGGTGTCATATTCCTCGGACGAGCGATGCGTGAATGATCCACCCTGGTCCCATGTCCCGGATGCGACTTGCCGCGGCCATTGCCGTGACGGTCGCGATCTCGCTGGTCGTGGTCCTCGAGTCGTTCCACGACCACCGTGCCACGACCGGCCTCACCTCTGGCGACCCGCACACGTGCTTCCTCTGCCAGGTATCGCCGGGCGCCGAGCCGGCGTCGATCCTCGAGGCGTCAGGCTCGCAGTCTCCCCTGATCGCCGCGCCGCGCAACGTCGCTGACGACGCTGCACGATCGCCTTGCCTGCTTTCGGCGCCCGCGCGCGCTCCTCCGGTCTGATCCTCCCCCGACGGCCGCCGCTCGCGTGCGGCCCCGCTCGTCCGGATCATTGGACATCAGGCGCGTCCGTCCACCCGGCGGCCCGTACGGGCACGGCGTGGATGACGCGAGGTGGAGGATGCGATGCGATCGAGACACGAGTTCTCGCGGCTGGCCTCGGCCGCTATCGCGGCGGCCGCCGCCGCGGTCACCGCCGGGGCCGGAGGCGAGGAGCCAGTTCCGGAGCCGCCCCCCGGCTGGGAGGCGTCCACGCAGGAGGAACTCGAGAAGCGCATAGGCGCGCTGGAGGAGAAGATCGCGGCGCTCGAGGCCCAGGCGGCCGAGGACGTCGAGGCCGAGGACGTGGCAGACGAGACCTTCCTCAAGGGCACGCGCGTCCTGTCCGCCATGAACCCCGAGATCAGCGTGACCCTGGACCTCCTGGGCAAGCTCGTCCTCAATCGCGACTTCTACGCGGTGGGGGATGGCGAGGATGGCACATCGAGGAGCGGGCTCGAGGTGAGGGTGGCCGAGTTCGCGATCCAGTCTAGCCTGGACCCGTTCTCGTCGATGAAGCTCGTCCTCGCGCTCGAGGGCGGGGAGATCTGCCTCGAGGAGGGCTTCGTCACCTGGACGGGCATCGCGAGCAGGCTCTCCATCACGCTCGGACGCTTCAAGCAGGGCTTCGGCATCGTGAACCGGTGGCACGAGCACGCGTTCGATCAGGTGGACAGGCCTCTCGCCCTCTCGAAGTACATGGGCGAGGAGGGCCTGGGCGGCACCGGGATCTCGCTCAGGATCCTTCTCCCGCGCGCGTGGGCACACGCCGAGGAGCTGACCATCGAGATCGCTACCGGGGAGAACGACGCGCTCCTCGCGGGCGAGTTCTTCTCCATCCCGTCGGTCCTCGGTCGCCTCAAGAGCTTCTGGGACGCCTCCGGCAGCACCTACGTGGAGCTCGGGCTCTCGGGCCTGTGGGGGAACAACAACCACCGCGGCATCCTGGACGAGGCGTCCGGTGACGTCCACGACGAGCCCTTCAGGCAGACGATCCTCTCGGGCATCGACCTCTCCGTGGTCTGGCGGCCGGCCGGGATGGAGAAGTACCGCAGCGTGGCATGGCGCTCCGAGGCCGTCTGGCTCCACAAGCAGACCGAGGACGGCACATTCGACGCCGTGGGCGGCTACACGTACCTCGACGTCCGGGTGAACCAGATCCTGATCCTCGGAGCCCGGCTGGACGTCGGCATGAACCCGGAGACCGGGCACGCGGGCTGGTTCTGGCAGGCCTCGCCATACCTCACGGTCTGGCAGAGCGAGTTCGTGTTCATGCGGCTCCAGTACGGCTTCACGTGGGAGTCGAAGGCAAGGGACCCGGAGCACCTCGTGATGCTCCAGGTCGATCTCTGCGCCGGTCCGCACCGGCACGACAAGTATTGAAGGAGGATGTCATGACCCGACAGACGGCAACGACGCCGGCGACGACGATCGCGGTCGCCTCCGCATTCGCATGCTCGGCGATGGTCGCCACGGCGAGCGCGGAGGCGGCCGGCAAGAAGGTGAAGGTGGTCGCCACGATCTCCACGTACGGCTCGATCGCGAAGGAGGTGGGCGGCGACCGCGTCGAGGTAGTCTCGCTGGTGCCCGGCAACCAGGACCCCCACTTCGTGCAGCCCAAGCTGAGCCTGTCCGAGAAGCTCGCGGCCGCCGACCTCTTCATCGACACGGGCCGCGACCTGGAGCTGGGGGTCCCGGCGCCCGAGGACTCGGCCGGCAACAAGAAGATCATGAGCGGGGCGGACGGGTACGTGTCGGCGAGCAAGAGCATCGCAATGCTGGAGGTGCCGGCAACCGCGGACCGCAAGGAGGGCGACGTCCACGTCTTCGGCAACCCGCACGTGTACCTGAGCCCGGTCAACCTGAGGCAGATCGCGAGGAACGTCTGCACCGGCCTCGGCAAGGTGGATCCAGCCGGCAAGGAAGTCTACGAGGCCAACCTCGCGTCCTTCGTCGGCAAGCTCGACGAGAAGCTCTTCGGCTCGAAGCTCGTCGGGATCCTGGGCGGCGACAAGCTGGCGAAGCTCACGGCCCAGGGCAAGCTCGTGAAGTTCCTCGAGGAGAACTCCTACGAGGGCAAGCCCCTCGTGGACAGCCTCGGCGGCTGGATGCAGAGGGCCATGCCCCTGCGCGGCAAGAAGGTCATCGCCTACCACAAGAACTGGGCGTACTTCTCGAAGGTCTTCGGGATCGAGATCGCGGACTACGTGGAGCCCAAGCCGGGCATCCCGCCGTCCACGAAGCACGTGAAGAAGATCGTCTCCCTGTGCAAGGAACAGGGCATATCCGCGCTCCTCGCAGCCACGTACTACGACCAGGGCAAGATCCAGGCAATCGCCAAGAAGGCAGGAGTGACGCCGGTGGTCGTCGCGGCCTCGGTGGGCGGCAAGAGCGGGGTGGACAACGTGTTCGACGTGTTCGACGGCATCATCGATGGGCTCCTGGGCGCACTCGCCGGGAAGTGAGGAGGGATCGGAGGTGCGCACGCTCGCTTTCATAGGGCTCCCGCTGCTCGAGTGCCTCGTGCTCGTCGGCATCCACTCCTACCTCGGAATGCACGTCATCAGGCGCAAGGTGATCTTCGTGGATCTCGCCCTGGCGCAGCTCGCGGCCCTCGGCACCACCGTGGGATTCCTCTTCGGAATAATGCCGGAGACGCCGGCGTCGCTCGTCTTCGGCCTCCTGTTCGCGACCGCGGGAGCGGCTGTGTTCGCGACCACCCGCATGCGCGGCGAGCGCATTCCCCACGAGGCGGTGATCGGCCTCTCCTACGCGATCGCCGCGGCCGTCGCCATCCTGGTCATCGACAGGGCGCCGACCGGGGCCGAGCACCTGAGGAACGTGCTGGTGGGCCGGATCGAGTTGGTGCGCGGCCGCGAGGTCCTGACCGCGGCGATCGTCTACTCGGCCGTCGGGGTCGTCCACTGGATCTTCCGCGAGAGGTTCTACCTGATCTCGGAGGATCCGGAAGGAGCGTGGAAGCGCGGCCTCGACGTGAAGGCCTGGGACTTCCTCTTCTACCTGACGTTCGGGATCGTCATCTCCATCTCCGTGAGCGTGGCCGGCGTCCTGCTCGTCTTCGTGTTCCTGGTCGTGCCCGCCATCGCGGCCGTGCTCCTCACGGAGGACAGGCTCCGCCAGCTGCTCGTGGGGTGGGGGCTGGGCACCGCGGTCACGGTCGTGGGCATGATCCTCTCTTACCACGCTTCGCTGCCGAGCGGCCCCACAGTCGTGGCGCTGTACGGAGCGGCACTAGTCGCCATCGCGTCGGCCCTCTTCGTGTGGCGCTCTGCGCGCCGCCTGCGAAGCGCCCTCCTGCTTCTCGCCGGCCTGGGCGCGACAGCCGCCTTCGCGGGCATCGTGGTCCTCGCGGGCACGATCATGGGGGCGTCGCCGATCGCCGCCGGGGGAGACGAGCACGCGTCCCCACCCGAGGGCCACGTGGACGCGGCCGCCGCCGTGGCCGCGGACCCGGACGAGATCCTGGAAGGCGCCGGGGCGCGGATGGACGGCCCGGAGCGCGGCCGGGCGCTCTCGTCGCTCTCAGCCATGCTCCACGACGGCCGGATCGGATCGTTCTACAGGTCGCGGGCGCTCGCCCTGGTCGAGGAGGCCGCAGGCCGCGACTTCGCGTACGATCCGGACTCCCCGCCGTCGGCCAGCGCCCCGGCCCTCGCCGCGATCGACGCGTGGATCGCCGGGGGCGGCGAGCCCGCTCCGCAGGGTGGGCCTTGACAGTTAAGAGCATATGCTCATAATAGGGACATGCCCAGGCCGCCATGCTGCCGCCGAGTGTCGGGCCATCCCGGAGCGCCGATGTTCAAGCCGGCCGGGATCCCGGCGCGCGATCTCGAGGCGGTTGTCCTCGCGCTCGACGAGCTGGAGGCCCTCCGCCTCGCCGACCTCCTGGGTCTCTACCAGGACGAGGCGGCCGGGCGGATGGGCGTGTCGCGGCCGACGTTCGGCCGCATCGTGGAATCCGGGCGCCGGAAGGTCGCGGACGCGCTGGTCCGCGGAAAGGCGCTCGTCATAGAAGGCGGCCCGGTCCACCTGGACGGAAGCGGGCGGATTTCCTGCCCGCGCTGCTCCGGAAGACACAACCCGACGATCGAACCCGTCAGAAAGGAGTGAAGAAGATGATGATCTGCATCCCGGTCACGGAGGACAGGGGGCTCCAGAGCCCCGTGTGCGCCCACTTCGGATCCGCGCCGTTCTTCATGGTGGTTGACACGGAGACGAGAACGTGGCGGTCGATCCCGAACAGGAACATGCACCACGGCCACGGCATGTGCCAGCCGCTCGCGTCGCTCGCGGGCGTCCAGATCGACGGCATGGCCGTGGGCGGCATAGGCGCTGGCGCCCTGAACAAGCTGGCGGCGGCCGACATCAGGGTCTTCCTCGCGGACAGGGAGACCGTGGAGGAGACTGTGAAGGCGTGGCAGGCTGGAACGCTCCGCGAGGCCACGCTCGACACGGCCTGCAGCCAGCACGGCCAGGGCATCCACGACGGCCGGGGCCCGCACGGCCACGGCCACGGAGGGCCGGGGCCTCACGGGCGCGGCCCGGGCGGCGGGTGCAACGGCTAGGGCTGTCGTCGCGCACCGTGGAGACGCCGTGGCGGGCCCTCAGAAGCTCGCGAAGATCGCGGCCAGGTCGATCACGTGCGGCGTCGTGTACGGGGCCTCCACGGATGCGCTCTCCGCCACGAAGACCGTGAGCGTCATGGCGGAGACGTCCATGATCACGCTGTGCAGGGTCGGCGACCCGGTGTTCATGTCCGCGGTCTCCTGCATCATGGCGAGCAGATCGTCCGCCCCGACCGTCCCGCCCGCGGCGGTCGCGTCGTTCACGCCGGTGACGAGCGTCTGGTAGCGATCGTACGACCCGCCGCTCGTGGGAGGCGCGCTGCGCTCCATGTAATGGTTCGTGCACACGATGGCCTCGGACGTCGCGAGGCCGTCGCTCGCGTCCCCTGGCATCCGCCGCGTGGCAAAGCCGTCCCCGTGCGTGCCGTTGCCGTCGAGCTCGAACACGGCGCCTCCAACGCACCCGCCGGTCCCGTCGCAAGGCACGGACATGTGCAGGTTGTTGCCCATGTACTGCGGGGAGGCGTCGAACACGGCCTCTGCCGCCGCGAACGCATCCGGGGCGCCGCTCGTTGCCACGATGGCCTCCCTCATGGCGAGGATCCTGGGCTTCATGCCGGTCGGCGTCGTGCCCGAGAGCCCGTTCGAGTTGTGCATGGTTAGACCCACGCCCTCCACGGTGAAGCACGAGATGCACCCGATGAGCCCCGGGACCGAGACCGAGGCGTACATGGCGCCGCCCTCCTCGCTCGAGGCGTACGCCTTGAGCATGTGCTCGTCGAGGAAAACCCCGCCCGGATCGAGCAGGAAGTCGAGGTTCCGCGCGTGGATCGTGTTCCCGGTCGGCGACGCACCGCCCCACACCGTGACCGACGAGCACAGGTAGTCGGGCAGCACGTGCGCGACCATGAGGTCCTCGTACCTCACCTCGCGGCTCCCGCCGGCCGCGGCCTCCAGGTGGTCGCTCGTGACGATCAGGTCCGCGGGGTCGCAGCGCTCCTGCATTCCCAGTATCATGCCGCGCATCTGCCGCTCGTCCGCCTCGGGGATGGCGAAGAACCCGCTCGCGAAGGCCAGCACCACCTCGTACGACACGCCCGCGCCCGCGACAGCGTAGTCGAGCGCGTACTCCTCGAGCATGCGCGTGATGCGGCCGCACAGGAGCGCGCCCTCCGCGTACCCCATCTCCTGTCGCGTGCCCCATACCTCGAGCACCTCGAGGCCGTCCTCTGTCTCGAGCACGCCGTTCACATCGTAGGTGGGCTCGCCCTCGCCCGGGTCGTCGCTCGCGCCGTCGTCGACTGGCGTGTCCATGGCAGGGTCGTCGCCAGACGTGTCGCCCGCGGTATCCGCGACGTCCGGCTGGGTGTCCGAAGCCGTGTCGCTCTCGCCGCCGTTCCCGGACTTGCATCCGAGGATCGCCACTAACATCAAGCACATCGAGAGGTTGCGCATGATTTCCTCCGCTTGGAACCCGCAGATCATACCAGCCCCAGGCCCGGGCGGCCACCCAATCCACCACCTCTGTGCCGGTCAATTCATCAAGCAGCACGAATCCAAGGCAGGCAGCGTCCAGTCCGCGCTCTCCGAGCTGATGGACCTGGAGAAGGACCGTCTCGAAAGGGAGGACGCCGCGCGCAGGCGGCGCGAGGAGGATGAGCGCCGCCGGATGGAGGCAGAGGAGGCCATGCGCCTGGCCAGTGAACGGGCGAGGCAGAGGGCCGACGAGGAGGCCAGGCTCGCCAGGGTCAGGGCCGAGCAGCAGGATCTCGAGCGCAGGCAGCGCGAGAGGGATCTCGCGGAGATGGCCGTCAGGAAGAAGATCGAGATCGAGGGGAGGCTCGAGGAGGAGGAGCTGCGCATGAGGCACGAGGAGCAGCTCAGGAACATCGAGGCCGCTGCCAGGAAGGGCTTCCCTGCCTGGGGCTACGCGGCAATGGCGGGCGTGCTGATCGCGATCCTCCTGGGCAGCGGGCTCTACTCGAGGCACGTCGTGAAGAAGAGCGAGGCCGAGAAGCAGCGCATGGCCGAGGAGGCAGCGGCCGAGAGGCAGCGGCTCGAGGAGGAGAAGGCCAGGCGCGACGAGCAGATCGTGGCCCTCGGTGGCATGCTCAAGGATCTGGAGGCGAAGAAGATCCTCACCGAGGAGGAGCTGGAGAAGAAGAAGCTCCTCGAGGCCAAGATCGCCGGGCTGGTCGATTCGCAGCCGGCCCAGCCGCAGGGCAAGAAGAAGAAGAACGGCGGCAAGAAGGACGGCAAGACCGGCGACGGCAAGCCCAGGTGCGACCCGCTCGAGGACCCGCTCTGCCAGGACTGACCCCTCGCCCCCGACTGCCGCCGGTCCGGATGGATGGACTTGACATGTCGTATTATCCGGATATATCGTCCTCAATGTGAAGATTATCCGACGCCTGCTCGACATCCATCTTGCTCCCGGCAAGTCTGCCTTCCTGTGGGGGCCCAGGAAGGTGGGCAAGACCTGGTGGATCCGCGAGGTGTTCTCGAGGCTGCCGGACGTGAACGTCATCGACCTCCTGAAGACCGACACCTTTGCAGAGTATGCATCCAGGCCGGCCCTGCTCAGGGAGCGCTGGAACGGCGGCACGACCGTGATCGACGAGGTCCAGAAGGTGCCCTCGCTCCTCGACGAGGTCCACTGGCTCATGGAGAACAGGGGTGCGTCCTTCCTCATGTCCGGGTCGAGCGCGAGGAAGCTACGGCGCGGACACGCGAACCTCCTCGCGGGCCGCGCGAGGCGGCACGAGATGGGCCCGCTCTCGTGCCTGGAGATCGAGGGCTTCGACCCGGTGCGCGCCATGTCCGCGGGCCTGCTGCCGCCCCACTACATGTCCGACGACCCGGCCGCCGATCTCAGATCGTACGTCTCCGACTACCTGAAGGAGGAGATCGCCGCCGAGGCCGCAACGAGGAACATCCCGGCCTTCGCCGAGTTCCTTCGCGTTGCGGCACTCACGAACGCCGAGTTGCTCAACTACGAGAACGTGGCGCGCGAGACCGGGACGTCCTCGCGCGTCGTGCGCCGCTACTTCGAGATCCTGGAGGACACGTTCCTCGGATCCAGGCTGCCCGCCTGGACCAGGGCCAGGAAGAGGCGTCTCATCCATGCGGACAAGTTCTACCTCTTCGACGTGGGGGTCGCGAACCACCTGGCGCGACGCGTCCCGCTTCCAGGCGGCACGGATTTCGGCAAGAGCTTCGAGCACTGGGTGCTCATGGAGAT
>CAZGVR010000025.1:0-5277 GCA_964528945.1 uncultured Myxococcales bacterium | reverse complement strand
TCGCCCCGGTGGAGACCTCGGCGGCCTACCAGTCGGCGACCGCCGGCACCGCGACCGGGATCTCGAGGTCCGGTACTTTCGCACGTCATCGGGCCAGGAGGTGGACTTCGTCCTCGGCGACATGAGGGCTGCCATCGAGGTGAAGAGCGGCGACCGCGTGCACGAGGGCGATCTCAGGGGCCTGCGCGTGCTCGGGGAGGAGCAGCGCGTCCGCCGCCGCATCGTCGTGTGCATGGAGCGCGAGCCGCGCAGGGTGGATGGGATCGAGATCCTGCCATGGCGGCACTTCGTGGAGCGCCTCCACGCCGGGGAGATCGCCTGAATCGGCTCGGCGCCCTGCTTGCCGCTGAACGGAAGGCGACGCTCAGCCCATCCTGTACCGCTTGCGGATGGTCTCGATGACCGTCCATGAGCACTTCGTGCCCTTCGGGAACGTCACGAGGTCGCCCTTGCCGAACTCGACAGCGCCCGACGCGGTCTCGACCCTGACCTTGCCCTCGAGCACGTAGAACGTCTCGTCCTCGTCGTACTCCCAGTCGAATGACCCGGGCCCGTGCTCCCACGGGTTCCACCGGTCCGTGCCCAGCTTCTCGAGCTCGGCCTTCGAGGGCTTCCTTACCTTGACGTCGGACATTGGAGATCTCCCTGCTCGAATCCGTGCTGGTGTATCATGCAGCAGCGGTCGCGGCAATCCGAGTGGCCGGCAAGAAGAATAAGAAGAAGAAAGGCCTGGACTCCCTCGAGGGCATGGGCGTCGGCGGCACCACCAAGAACCTCGTGGGCCTCTCCGGCACCTACGGCCCTCCGCCCAGCATCGACTAGACCTGCCGGTTGGCCCCTCGGGCATGATGGCTTGACCCATCATGATTCATGTCGTATGTATTGTACATGCCGGCACGCAACGTCCAGATCTCGATCGACGAGGACCTGCTCCGCGAGGTGGACCGGCGGCCCGAGACGCGCACCAAGGGACGCTCGGCCGTGATCCGCCGGGCGCTCCGGGTCTACCTGGCCCTGGACAGGCGTCGCGAGATCGACGCGGCCTACGCCCGCGGGTACGGCGGCAGATCGCCGGGCGAGATGGACGATCTCGCGGATCTCATTGAGGGTCAGTCGTGGCCCGACTGGTGAAGAGGGGCGAGATCTGGATGTACCGCTTCGGCCGGCCGGACAAGCGGAGGCCCGTGCTGGTCCTCTCGAGGCAGGCCGCCCTCGACCGGCTCCGTACCGCCGTTGTAGCTCCAATCACGAGGACGATCCTTGGTATCCCCAGCGAGGTACGGGTCGGCCCGGATCAGGGGCTCAAGGCCGAGTCGGCCGTCAACCTCGATCACCTCTACACGGTCGACAAGGCCGATCTGGCTTCTTACGTGGGCCGTCTCGACGGGCACATGCTCCGTGAGGTCTGCGAGGCCGTTGACATCGCGCTGGGCTGCGCCTGAGAACCGACGATACGTCCGGGCCAACCAGACGGCCCCAGCCTACCGCTTCCTGAGCAGCTCGAGGGCGGCCGCCAGCGCGGCAGGGTCGGCCGCGTCCACCAGCTTGCGCGCCTCGCTCCGCATTTCCTCCGCGGCCGCCGATCCTGCGCCGGCCGCCGCAGCGGGCAGATCCACGCCGAGAGCGCCCGCGACCGCGCGCACGAACTCCGGCGCCTTGACCGGCTTCTCCAGGTACATGCCCGGCCCGGACATGGTCTTCTCAGACAGGATCTCGTCGAGATCCTGGGATCCCGCCTCGTCGCGGGCGTGTCCGGTGACGACCATGACCGGGATCCTCGCCCATTCCCTGTTGCGCCTCAGCTCGTGGAAGAACCTGATGCCGGACTTCCGCGGCATCACCAGGTCCAGCGAGATGAAGTCCACCTTCTCGCACCCCACCACCTCCAGCGCCGCCTGCCCGTCCGGGGCGGTGAGCACCCTGAACCCCGCGTCCTCGAGCGCGGTCGACAGGTAGGTGACGATGTCCGGCTCGTCGTCAACGACGAGGATTGTCCGATCCTCGGGTCTTGCCATGGCTGTCATTCCTCTCCGGCCGCCGGCGGGGTCCCCCCCTGCCCGGGCAAGCGCTCCCTCGGGAGCGTTATTGTGAAGCGTGTTCCCTTTCCGACCTCCGAGTCGACCGAGATCCTGCCGCCGTGCTCCTGCACGACCTTCCTGGTCGTGAGCAGGCCGAGGCCGGTACCGCTGCTCCCCTTGGTCGCGCAGAAGGTCGTGAAGATCTTGCGCTTGACCTCCACGTCCATCCCGATGCCGTCGTCCGCCACGTCGAAGATCAGCGCGCCGTCCTCCTGTCGTGCCGAGACCACGACGCGCCCGCTCTTCCGGTCGCTCATCTGGCACGCGTCGATCGCGTTGGACACGAGGTTCGCGATGCACGCGTGCATCTCCAGCTGATCGATCCTCGCCGGCTCGACCCCGTCGCCGCACCTGCACTCGAGGGCTACTCCCAGCTTCGCGGCCGCCTCGCGGTAGAGATCCACGACGTCCCTCGCGAGCTGGCACGGGTCGGCCAGCCTAACGTCCGGCGTGTGCCCCTTCGAGAACGAGAGGAGGTTGCGAGCCATGATCGAGATGCGCTCGACGTTGCGCTCGAGCATCTTCCAGCCGCTCTCGACCCGGTCCCCCCTTCCCTTCTCCATCCCGGACCGCATGACGTACATGCCGCCCTCGAGCCCGGTGATGATGTTCTTTATCCCGTGGGCAAGGCCCGCGACCGTCTGCCCGACCGCGGCGAGCCTCTCGGCCTCTATCTTCTCCTGCTCGAGCCGGTGGAGGTGAGTGATGTCAGTGCTCATCTCGATGCAGTACGGGATCGAGCCGTCCTCCGATCGCACGGGGGCGACGTGCACCAGGTAGTGCATCACGCCACCGTCCCTGGCCCTGCCGACCTCCTGTCTCCGGAGGACGCTGCCATCGCGAAACGCGATCTCGCTCGGGCAGGAGTCGCACCTCGCCGCCCGCCCCTTGTACACCTCCCAGCACCGCTTCCCCCGCCAGTCGCCGAACGTCTCCTCGAACCCGCGGTTAGCGAGCACAACGCCGAAGTCCCGGTCGATCACCGCTATGTGAACGGGCACGGACTCGAAGAGCCGCTCTTCTATCCATCGCTGGACCCTCTCCATGGACCCTCCTAGCCACCGCGCCGAGCGAGGTCTCCGACGACCGCGAGGAACCTATCGAGATCCACGGGCTTCTCCACGAAGGCCTCGGGCTCGCGAAGCCCGGTGGACGCAAGGTACTTCGCGAACTCCCAGCCGCGGAAGTCCTCCTCGCGCGAGTACCCGCTCACGATGACGATGGGCACGCCCTCCAGCGAGGGGGTTGACCGGATCTCCCGGAACAGCGAGAGCCCGGAGCGCGAGGGCATCATGATGTCCAGGCAAAGCAGGTCGGGCCGCGACTCCCGCGCCGCATCGAGCACGCCGCTCGCGCTAGAGAAGCCGCGCGTCTCGTAGCCCTGGTCCTCGAGCGCCGTCTCCAGGTATGTGAGCACGTCCTCCTCGTCGTCCACGAGCCAGATCCTGGAAGGCGCTGGAGCCAAGCTAGTTCCCCGCCCCGGCCGCGGCCTTCTCCGCGGGATTGAGGTCCGGCCTTCCCGGATCCATCTCGATCTGCGCGTCCGGGTGGCAGGCCTTGCAGCCGGCGATGCCCTTCTTCTCCGGCTTCTCGGCCGCCACCTTCTCGTGGCACGGGATGCAGGCGCCGTGCATTGCCGCCACGTACCCTGGCGCAACCGGGAAGCTGCCGGTCTTCGGCACGATCTTGGCTCCCTGGGCGACCATGCCGTCGTGGCAGGGCGTGCAGTCCTTGGCGGTCTCCAGCGACTTCGGCTGCCCGGGATCGGCGTGGCAGCGGACGCACCCATCCGTGCCGCCGGTCGCGGCCACGTGACCGTCGTGGTCGAAGATCCCGGCGGGCGCGCCCATGTCGGAGTGGCAGGCCGCGCACGACGAGGCGCGATCCTTGGGCAGGTTCATGTGGTGGCAGGCGGCGCACGTCGACGGGCCGTCCTTGGCATGGGCCGCGTGGTCTAGCCTGACCAGGTCCCCGTCGCGGTCCCCGTCGACGTCGAGTACGTCCCCGCCCCTCGCCGCGAGCGCGGGCCGCGGCGCTGGGCCCGCCCCGGAGAGGGCCGACTGCGGCAGGAGCGCGAACACGATCGCGCCGGCCAGCACGAACAGGAACGAGTTCCTGGCCAGGTCGCCGAACGCGGGATCCCGGAGCCAGGTCATGGTCGCGGGATCGAAGCGCGGCTTCCGGTTCGCCCACGTGCTCCTCGAGTACGCCGGCTCCTCCCATACCTTGAATCGCTCCACGAAGAGGAAGAAGACGAGCATCGCGGCCGAGACCACGCCCGCGCTGATCAGGATCTCGATCCAGGAAGGCACGTACCCCGTGCCCGTGGTCCCGACCATGGCAAGCCCGCCCACGTCGATGCGGTTCATGGCCATGCCGATCACCACGCACCCGGCCGCGATCCCGAGGCCTGCCGCGCTCGACCTCGCCTTCGGGATCGCAAGGAGGACGATCGGGATGAGCGTGGACACCGAGATCTCGATCAGGAAGAGGTTGCTCTCGAAGCTCCCCTCGAGGAGCCTTCCGAGCACGCCCCTCGCCGCGAGGTCGCCCACTCGCACTGCGAGCAGGACCAGGAGGACGACGAGCGCGGCCTTGCCGAGGCCGGACAGGACGTGCGTCTCCGGCTTCCTCTCGTACAGCCATGCCGTGACCAGGGACTCCGTGGTGACCATCATCAGGCCCAGCGCCACTGCCGAGACGAAGAAGAGGACCGGGAGGATCGGCGTGTACCAGAGCTCGGACAGCCTGTGCGGCTGGATCAGGAACAGGCTTCCGAGCGACGACTGGTGGAGGGTGGACAGCATCACCCCCAGGATGACGAAGACGATCGACCACCTCGTGAGGACCGCGTGGATCATCGCGAGCAGCGGGTGCCTGGAGAGCTCCAGCATGACGGGCAGGAACTCGATGACGAGCACGGTCGAGTAGAGCATCACGCACCAGCCCACCTCGAAGAGCGGCGAGTGCGGGTTCCACCATACGATCATGTGCCAGATGTTCCAGGGCAGGCCGAGGTCGAACAGCAGGCCCACCACGACCGCGATGTACCCGAGCATGGCCGTGAGCACCGCTGCCCGAGCCACCGGCCGGTAGCGCTCCAGGCCCAGCACGTGGGTGGTCGCGGCGATCACGAATCCGCCCGCGGCGAGCGCGACCCCGCCCATCACGTCGAACCCGCTCCAGAAGCCCCACGGCG
>CAZGVR010000024.1:11000-14952 GCA_964528945.1 uncultured Myxococcales bacterium | reverse complement strand
GCGGTTCACCGCCTCCCGAGGAGGGTGCGCGGGTAGCCCGCGAGCGCGAACAGGCTCGTGCACTCCAGGCGTCCTGCCCACATCTCCAGGAGGTACACGATCTTCAGGATCCAGGGCATGCTCGGCCCGGTGACGCCGCACGACAGTCCGGAGTTCGATCCGGCCGACACCGAGTCGAAAGCGGCATCCATGGGCGGGTAGCCGCAGAGCACGCCGACCACGGTGCCCATGCCGTATGTGACCACGTAGCACAGCGCGATCATCATGGCGGGGTTCACGGCGGCGTCCTCGAGAACTCGATCGGTGACGTGATGCCACTTGACGGAGATCCGGGCGTTCTCCGGTGCAAGGAGGCGCAGGATGCCCTGGTAGAGCCACGCGACGATCAACCCGACCCTGATCCCCTTGATCCCGCCGGCGGTCGAGCACGCGCTCGCCCCGATGGCCATGGCCATGACCAGGCCGAGCATGGCGGCCGGGCCCCACTGTCTGACGAAGCTCCGCGCGTAGACCGTCATGAGCCCCGTGGTCGTGTGCGCGCTGATCACCTGGAAGAAGGCCTTCCTGAAGAACGCCATCAGGTCAGGGTACACGTCCATCCGCATGAGGCCCACGGAGGTCACGAGCATGGCCAAGGTGAAGGCGATCACGAACGAGATGGTCTCGATGTTGCGCAGCACCTCCTTCCGCTGGCCGGTCCAGGCGGCCCAGTGCAGGGCGAAGTTGAGCGAGCCGGAGACGAAGAGCACGGTGCTCACGATCTCGAACGCGAGCGAATGATAGTAGTAGGCGCCGTACGACTGCGGGGCGAATCCGCCCGTGGACCAGGAGCTCATGAAGATCCACAGCGCGTGAAGGAGCCCGCGGCCCGGAGTCATGCCGCCGGCCACGACGACTGCCCAGAGGGCGAGCGTGCCCACGACGAGGTACACCAGGGAGACGAGCCAGATCGCCTTCGCCGTGCGCGCCACGTTGGGCAGGAGCCGCTCGTCCTTGGCCTCCCCGGCGTACATCCTGTAGGCGCCTGGCGAGCCCCGGAACAGGAACGTGAGCGCGATGACGATTATCCCCTGTCCTCCCGCATACGTGAGGATGTGGCGCCACATGTTCAGGCCGATGGAGACGTGGTCCATGTCCTGGATCAGCACGAGCCCGGTCGTCGTGAACCCGCTCATGACGTCGAACTCGGCGTCGAGGAAGGAACCGTAGTGCCCGGAGAGCCAGGACGGGATTGCGCCGAGGACCGTTGCAAGGATCCAAGAGAGGCCGACGAGGGCCATGCCCTGGCTCCAGGTGGGGTCGCGGGTGGTCCGGCAGGTCGTCCTCATGAGGACTCCGACGACCAGGCACGCGCACATCCCGGTCGCGAAGTCCTGGGCTGGATCCCATTCGCGTGCAGCGATCGAGACGACGAGGGGGATCCCCATGAGCATGCCCACGCCGAGCACGATCCGACCCGTGTGCAGGCCGATGACCTTCAAGTCGCTCGCGCTGGGTTTCAGGATCATCGCCGCACCATCGTCCTTTCCGGCAAGCCCCCGCTCACCAGGACAGGTACAGGCAGGCGGCCGACAGGAGGAGGCCGATCGCGGCCAGGGACAGCCCGGCCAGGGATTCCACTCCCATGCCCAGCAGGTACGAGAGCAGGTTGCGCCAGTCTAGGAAGTCCAGATGATCTCCGTTTCCCCTCATGCCCCGTTCTCCCGGTGTCCGTTGTTCTCCGGCGTCAGGTCGCCGCGCAGGCTCCGCTCCAGCGCCATCTCCCGCCCCGCCAGGGTCACTGCCAGCACCCTGTCGCCGGGCTCGAGCACGGTGCCTCCCCGCGGGATCACGACCGTGTCCTTCCGGATGAGCGAGACGAGAACGATCCCGTCGGGGAGGCCGAGATCCGAGACCCTCCGGCCCGTCTCGAACGCCGGGTTCCGCGGTACCTCGGTCTCCACCAGGGCCACACGTCCCTTCTGGAGCGTGTAGAGGCGGATGACGTCGCCGACGGTGACCTCTTCCTCGATCAGGCGGCCCATGATGGTCGTCGTCGAGATGGCCTCGATGCCGAGCGCGTGGAAGATGCCCTCCGCCCTGGGCCCGTTCACCCTTGCGACGACTCGCCTCACGCCGAAGTGCAGCTTCGCGATCTGGCACGAGACCAGGTTCTCGTCGTCGTGCGGCGTCACCGAGGCGAAGACGTCGGCCCGGTCCACGCCTGCCTCCTCCAGGATCCTCGCGTTGCACCCGTCGCCCTCGATGAGCAGGCTCCCGGTGGACAGCTCTTCGGCTCTCCTGCGCGCCACCTCCGGCCGCTTCTCGACCACGGCGACCGCGTGCCCCTTGCCGGAGAGCGTGCGCGCGAGGAAAGAGCCCACGGCGCCACCGCCGTTGATGACTACGAACATCACGACAGCTTCTCCGATATCGCCTGGACAGCGAGGGTGGCGTCGCAGACGTGATCCAGGCCCAGAATTCGCACGGAGCGCTCCTGCTCCGGCAGGCAAAGCCTCACAACCACGCGCCGGACCCCGAAGATCCGGTTGGCGATCTCGGCGGTCATCATGTTCGTGCTGTCCGAATCCGTGACCGACGCGAATGCCTCGCATCGCTCGATACCCGCCGCCCGGAGCACTCCCTCGTCGCGGCCATCGCCTCGGAGCGTGATGCCGTTGAAGGCCGTGCCGAGCCTTCGGAAGGTACCGCCATCCCTGTCCACCACCACCACGTCCTCCCCCCTGTCGGAGAGGGTCACGGCTAGCTCCGCTCCGATCCTGCCGCACCCGATGATCAGGACCCTCATGTCCGCTCCCTGGAACGGCTCCCGTCCCTCTCGTACCGTTCGCGCGCTCCGGCTCCCGTCCAGAAGGGACATCCGGCCCAGCCGGTGAAGCACCTGTTCACGAAATGGCGATCGACGAGCACGACGAGGTCACCGCGCATCCCGCATACGCTCAGCGATCCGCCCGGGTAT
The DNA here is from genome assembly GCA_964528945.1 of uncultured Myxococcales bacterium. GTDB lineage: Bacteria > Myxococcota_A > Polyangia > DRWM01 > DRWM01 > CAZGVR01. Next base: position 11,993 of record CAZGVR010000024.1, on the reverse strand, counting down.
CTGCGCACGTCGAGTGAGGCGCATATGCTCTCGGGCACCTCCAGGGCATGCTCCAGGCGGAACGTGGAGGGCCAGCGCGGCGGAGGCTTGACGACGAGCACACGGCCCGCTCCGGCTTGTCGGACCGGGTCCATCCATAGCCTGGAGGGGAACGGGCTCCCGACGGCAAGGTGGTCCGGACTCCCCCCTCCCGAGCGGAAGAAGCGCACCGACGCGGACATGTCGTCGCAATCACCGACGGGATCCGCGCTGAATATCAGCGCGTGCATCGGTGCGTCGATCGCCTGCTCGAGCCCGTGCATGAACTTGGCGGACCTGTTCCATGCGTCGACGCCTTCCCGGTGGAGGAAAAGCTCCATGTCCGGAAGTTAACGCCTGGCGTGTCAGGATGGGGTCAATAAGCTGCACGCTTGCATCAGGAAAGTGTCAAGAAGGCGGGACCCGCAAGCCTCCCGGATCGGCCGGCGGAGGCGGCGTCCTGCCTAGCTTCGATATCCTGTCCCGGAGATGCCTGAACGCCTCTTGCGGCACGGCCTGGCCGCCGAACCTCGAGGCGTTGTACGCGTGCACGATCTCCTCGAGCGCCCCGGGGTCCGCGACCTCCCTCTGTATGATCCGCGAGTGCGTGTACGGCGGCCGCGATGTCGGCCGCCTGAGTCCCAGCTCCTCGAGCCTCCTGTCCAGGAGCCCGATCAGGTCGAGGGCCTTGCGGTCCGCGATCCGCTTCATGCCCGGCGCGCCGGCCGCCTGTCCGGCCATGCCGCGCGTCCGGGTCGCGTGCCAGGCGATGAACAGCGCCACGATCGCGAGGAGCACGGCGGCCTTGCGGCGCGGCCCGCCGCCCTCGCCGCCCACGGACGCCACGTCGAGCCCGCGAAGCGTGGATCGCAGGCTCGCGATGCCCTCGTAGCCGCGGCGCGCGATCTCGGCCTGGTGTCCGAGGTCGTAGGCGATGATGTGCTTGTGCCAGGAGAGCCGCATGGAGTCCACCAG
>CAZGVR010000024.1:3697-10990 GCA_964528945.1 uncultured Myxococcales bacterium | reverse complement strand
GACTCGGCGGGCGGCGTGGGATCCATGATCACCCATCCGTCCTTCTCGAACCAGGCCTCGACCCACGAGTGCGCGTCTGCCTCCCTCACTGCCAGGTATCCGCCCACCTCGTTCCATTCCCCACCCACGAACCCGGTGACGTCGCGCGCGGGGATGCCCGTGGCCCTGAGCAGGAGGGCGAGCGCCGTGGAGAAGTACTCGCAGTTGCCCTTCCGCCAGTCGAACAGGAACGCGTCGACCGGGCTCCTGCCCTCGGGCACGTCCTCCGAGGCCGTGGTCGTGTACGCGAAGGACGTGCGGAGCCATCGCTCGATGGCCATGGCACGCTGCCTGGGGTCGGGCGTCTCGTCCTCGAATCGCCTGGCCAGATCGTCGAAGCCGCTCGAGGTGGCGGGCATGGCGAGCCACGGATCGAGCGGCTCGCCCGATCCGGCGGAGCCTGCAGGGCCGTCCATGTAGGGCTCGATCTCCTTGCCGCTCGCGAAGCCCGGGTCCATCCAGACCACGTAGTGGATGCCCGCGCCGCCCGGGTCGCTGTAGCGGAGCTCGTCGCCGGGCCCCCACCTGAGCTTGTGGGCCATCACCCGCAGCGGCTCCGGGGACGGGACCGCGACCATGGCCGTCCGCTGCGGCACGAACACGACCTTCGGGTATATGGGCTGCAGGAAGACGTCCATCCCGAGGAGGTCTTCCGTGCGCGGGGCGGGCTTCGTGGTGGACGCGACCGAGACCATGTACCGGTCGCCCGCGGATCTCACGGTCTGGCCGTGGCCGAGCGTCCGGTGCCACTCCCTGCCGTCGAACCTGTCGTACGAGGACCCGCGCCATTAGAGCGTGGCTATCTCCTCGTCGCGCGGCCTGCCCGCCGGGAACTCCGCGCGCAGCACGACCGTGGGGTCGTCCATCATCGGGGCCAGATCCCCGATCACGACCTGATCCGAGAAGCCGGTGAGCCGGCGCTGGCCCGGATCGCTGCCCGCCAGGATGCCGATGCCGATGCGCGGGAACGTCACGAAGAGCACCGCGGTCACCACGTAGATCGGTATCGAGAGCCCGGCCATGGCCGCCAGGAATCGGCCCGATACGATCCGCTTCGAGTTGAGCACGCGCTCCATGTCCCTCAAGGACCGGCCGTCCCCCCGGTCCATGTACTTGGCCTCGACCTCCCGCCTGATCTGGCCGAGGGCGAGCATCCAGGGCGTCGTGACCGCGTAGAGCAGGAAGATCAGGGCGTACGAGAGGTCGGTGAAGAGGATGGCCGACCCGATGAGGTGGAGCAGGGACAGGATCGCGATCTGGTCGTGGTCCGCCTGGTTGCGGCGGTTCCAGAGCTTGTTCACCTGCAGGAATGCCGCGTACTGCACCGCCACGATGGGCAGGCCCTCGCCCGCCATCCACCTCACGAACTGGACGAGGAAGGCGGCCACGGTGACCGCGTTCCAGGCGGTCGTCCACCACCTGGGCCTCGGCCTCTCCTCGTCCAGGAACCAGCTCGCGAGCGTCGCGACGCCGGCAACTGCCGCCCCGGCCACCCCGAGCTTGCCGCTCAGCGCGAGCATTCCCAGCCCCTGGACGGCCATGAGCCAGGTGACGATCTTGTGGATCCTGCGGAACGGCATCAGCGCCCGCCCCTCGTGCCTGCGTGCTCCCACGGCACGTCGAAGGATCCCGCGGGCATGGAGATCCGGATCTCGACGCGCGGCGGGAGCGGCGCGCGCTCCGCATCCCCCACCTCGAAGACTATCGTGGGACCGTGCGGCGGGCGCGGCAGCTGCGGCGCGTCCACCTCGCGCCCCGGCAGCGGCTCGACCAGCGCGAGCTCGAGCAGGATCACGTGGGCCTGGCCCGGAGGCAGGGGGCCCAGGACCTTGCGCCGGGTGCCCAGCCACACGTCGTAGCCGCGCCGTGCGAACTCCCAGGCCGTGGAGGCAGCCTCGTTCACCACGGCCTCGAACGCCTCGCGTGCCAGCGCCTCCACCTCGGACATGAGCCTGTCCGGCATGGTCGGGTGCCTCGCGCCCGAGCCGCGGAACCGCTCGACCGCGAGCCTGTCGTCGAAGAGGAGGTTGACCTGCCTCCTGGTCTCGCGCACGCCGTCGGTCACGAGCAGGCGGTCGCGCCTCGCGCTCAGCTTCCAGTTGATCCGCCGCGAGTCGTCCCCGGGGTGCCAGGGGTGGACCAGCACGGGCTCGGGGTCCTGCCGGTCCGGATCGCGGCTCCTGGGATCGTCGCCCATCTCGGTCTCGGTCTCGGGCGGCTTCCTGGAGGCGACCCGCCGCGGCGCGACCACGAAGTCGTCGGGCGACTCGTAGAAGTAGGACTTCGCGAAGAGGCTGAAGGGGAATCGCGTGATGACCTTGTAGCCCGTGAACCTGTACGAGCCGCGCCTGGGGAACACGCAGTGGTAGGTCGTGGACTGGCTCTTCTTGCCCGAGACCTTGAGGAAGAAGCACCGCCTGGTGATGACGAAGTTCGTGCAGAGGTCCTGGATCTCGAGGCAGTAGGACGGGATCGCCTTCAGGTTCCTCACCGTGATCTCGATCGGGCACGGCTCGCCAGCCCACGGGAGCGTGGGAAGGCGCCTCCTGATCTCGATCCTGCGCAGCACTGCCTCGGACACGATCCCGGAGATCACGATGAGCCCCAGCATGAGCCCGAGCACCAGGAGGGGCAGGTTGTTGGCGGTGTTGATCGCGGCCACGCCCACCCCGATCGTGACGGGGATGAATACCTTGCCCTGCCGCGTGATCTTGAGCCTGCGCGGCGGCCTGAGCGCCCTGCGGACCCTCTGCCAGGGCCCCTGGCTCACTGCCCGCACTGCTTCCCGGCCCCGGGCGGCCCGGCCGCGCCGTCGAGGCCGGAGAGGTCGTCGCAGCCCTCGAGGCCCTCGGTCACCTGGCAGGCCTTCCCCGCGATGGAGGCCGGCGTGGGATCCACGTACTCCACGAGCGTGTTGTTCCAGAGGAAGGACGGGCTCGAGTCCATGCCCAGCGCGTTGCCGAGCGCCACGTCCGCGGACAGGAGGGCCGCTCCCTGGTCCCCGGCCGCGCACTCGCCGACCGCTGCCGAGTCGAGCCCCACGGCGTCCGCGCAGCCCTCGAGATCCATCCCGGTCTTCTCGCCGCCCCCGGTGCAGCGCGAGAACGACACGAACTGGCCTGTCGCGGCCATGGACTGGGCGCAGATCTGGAAGAGGCTGTCCGCGGTCTCGGCCACGCCGTGGATCGAGCAGAAGGCATGTCCCCCGGCCTTCGCGCACAGATCCGGCATGTCGAGGGCGGCCATCTCCTCGACGGTCACCTCGGTCGCGATCCAGTGGATCCTCACCGCGAGCTTGCCGCCGAAGTGGAGGTACGCCTCGTGGGCGGCCGCCAGCGCCTCGATGCCGTACGGGCAGTGCGCCATGACGAAGAGGTCGAGTGTGCCGGGCGTCTCTGGCCTGCAGGGGATGGCCTCCTTGCACCCAGGGTCCGAGCAGTCCGCCTTGCCGTCGCCCGTGTCGTCCTTCCCGTTGTCGCAGATCTCGGCCTCCGGGTCGAACTCGGCCTCCACCGCCTGCGGCCTGATCACGGTCCAGTCACCGGCGTCGAACGTGAACTCGGCCATGGTCTCGAACCCGCCGAGCTCCTTGACCCCGGACGGAAAGAAGAAGGCCGGCAGCAGGCCCACGCCGGCCGACGCGAGCATGGCCTTCGCGGCCGGATCGGACCAGTCCAGGATCTCGGGCTCGACCAGGCGGAAGGGCAGGGCGATGGTCTCGATCATGCCCTGCACCTGCCCGGCGCAGGCCTCGCAGCGCTCGTCCGTGATCACGGTCAGCGACACCGGGACGTTGTAGCAGGTCGGCTGGTCCGGGCAGGCGTCCGGGCGCGATGCGGCCGCCATGGCACAGCACGCGGCCTCGACCAGGCCGGCCTCGTCCCTTGCGGCCGGGGACGGGACCCCGTCGACCAGGACGTACGGGCTCGAGGAGATCCCCTTTTCCTCGGCCTCGCTCGCCGACGCCTCGAGGAGATCGATGCCGCGCTGGCCCAGCGTGCAGGCCTTGACCGGATCGAGCGGGATCGATGCCTCGTCCGCGCACTCCTCCCACCCGAACGGAAGCAGCATCTGCCGCGCGGCAATGCATGAAAGGAATCGCGCCGTGGCGAGCGGCGACCCGGACACGTCGGCAGCGCACAGGAGGAGCACGTCCGCCACCACCTCGCCCTGCCCGTGGAGCGAGGAGAAGCCGTCGCCGTCCGGCGACTTGGCGAGGACCGCGTGGATCTGGAGGCTGGCCGCGCCGCCCAGGGCCTCGAAGGCGCCGGGCAGCTCCATGAACATGTCCCCTGCATAGGGGCACTGGGACATGAACCAGACGTCGATCCTCACCGTGCCCTTCCCGTCCGGCGACCTCACGGTTCCGTGCCGGTTGCCGCAGGCCGTGCAGAGGCATGCGAACAGGATCAGATAGGATGCATGGAGCACGCCGAGTGTCCGCACCGAGTCTTTCGTTTCCTCTCTCATCCAGGCCAATTCCATTCCTTTAGCATCAGAGAAGCCAGCCACCGACCCTTCGCGTCTTCCTCTTCGAGCTCGACTGGTTTCTTCGGTTCCCTGAAGGGCCAAGGGTCGTCCTTCTTGTGCGACAGGTGATGCTCGACTGCCGTCTTGAGGATTCCGTATGCACGCTGGCGATTGTCGTTGATGATGCACTGATGAAATATGGAGTGTTTCTCTATCTCTTGGACCGCATTCCTCATCCTCTTCTTGATAACCTGACGCGTGTCCGTTCCGCGCCTGCGAAGCCTGTCCTCGAGCACCTCCAGGCTGGGAGGGAGGACGAAGATCGAAAGAGCCGCCGGGAACCTGGACATGATCTGCCGGGCGCCCTGCCAGTCGATGTCGAACACGATTCCCCTGGCGCCGGGCATGTCGGATATCCGCGAGATTTCTTCGATGGAAGTCCCGTACTGGTGTCCATGTACCCTTGCATGCTCCACGAAACGGTTGCGACCGATCATCTCCTCGAACTCGGCTTCGCTCACGAACCGGTACTCCCTGCCGTCGATCTCGTGACCACGCGGAGCTCGAGTCGTGTGTGAGATGGAGAATTGGTAGCCGGGCAGATCCGGATCGTCCAGCAGCATGGCGGCCAGCGTGGACTTGCCCGCGCCCGACGGCGACGACAGGATGACGAGGTGCAGGCTCATGCCGATCCCAGGGTCCACGCGATCCCTTCCCCGAGCCCGAGCGTGGGCCTCCAGCCCAGGACCGAGGCCGCCAGGTCCACGGACGCGCGGGAATCGCGGATGTCCCCGGCGCGCGGCGGCTCGTGCACCGGCTCGAGGCTCGTGCCGAGCGCGCCGTTCAGGATCGCGACGAGGCCGACCAGGTCCACGCTCCGTCCCGAACCCACGTTCACGGCCTGGCCACTGGCATCGGCCGTGCGCGCGGCGGCCAGGTTGGCCTCCACCACGTCGCGCACGCACACGAAGTCCCTGGTCTGCCGTCCGTCCCCGAAGATCACGGGACGCTCGCCGCCGCGCATGCGCGCGACGAACTTGGGGATCACGGCCGCGTAGTCCGAGGAGGGATCCTGCCTCGGCCCGTAGACGTTGAAGTACCGCAGGCTCACGGTCCCGAGGCCGTGGATCCGGTGGTACATGGACACGAGGTGCTCGCCCATCAGCTTCGACGAGGCATAGGGGGTGAGCGGCTCGGGCAGGAGGCTCTCGGTCTTGGGCAGCACGGGCGAGTCGCCGTACACGGCGCAGGAGGACGAGAAGACCACGCGGCGGGCGCCCTCGGCCCTGCACGCCTCGAGCAGGTGGACCGTACACAGCGTGTTCACGTCGTACGTGAGGGCCGGGTCCTCTACTGACCTCGTGACCGAGACCTGCGCCGCGAGGTGGAACACCACCTCCACGCCGGTCACGGCCCGCCGCACCGCGTCCCTGTCGCGCACGTCCCCCAGCACCAGCTCGTGGCCCGGGATCGATGCGAGGTTCTCGCGGCTTCCGGTGGACAGGTCGTCGAGGATCCTGACCCGGTCCCCCCTCCGGGCGAGCGCGCCGGCCACGTGGGATCCGATGAAGCCGGCTCCCCCTGTGACGAGGACCCTCACTTCTTCTTGAACTTGAAGAGCGAGTCCAGCTTGGACTTCACGGCGTCGCGGTCCGCCTGCTTCTCCGGCTCCCCGCTCCTGAAGGTGAAGAAGGTGCAGTAGTTCGTCCGCTCCCTGTCCGCCACGTACTCGGTGATGTGCTCGCGGCACTGGTTGGGCTCGCCCACGTCCCAGTACTCGCAGTTCCTGCACACGTGCAGGTCGACGCCGCAGTGCGGGCACGTGTCCGTGCGCTGCATCTTGACCTCGAACACGATCTCGTTCGTGCACTTGTGGCAGAAGTGATGCTTCTCTTCTTCCTTGGGTATGTACATGCCGCACCTTGTGGACCGGCCGCCAGTCGTTCGCCGGGTCCGCAGATCGAGTCTAGAACGATCCGCGAGCCCCCGCAACATCTCACGGGACACGCACCCCCTCGGATTTCCCCGTGGCCTCGCGTGGTTGCCAACCCAACCGCGCGATCACCTCGCACCGCCGGCATGCCCGGGTCCCTGGCCCTCAGAAGAGGCCGTCCCGGAGAAGATCTTCTTCATGGTGTAGTCCTCGGAGAGCATGGACTCCTGCACCAGGTCGTCGTTGGTGAAGTGGCTCCCCATCCAGGAGCTCCCCATCATGCCGGAGGTGGTCCTCCACCAGCATCCCGCGAGCGTGCTATAGTCCGGCCCCATGCGCAAGACCCACTCATCGATGATGCCCGCGGCGATCCCGTTTCTCGCATTCTCATGCGGCGGCACGGGCCGCAGCGGGGAGGTCGTGAACGGGCTGGTCGGCGAGTCCGCCTTCTTTCCGTACCCCTCGATCCACCTCATGACCGAGGACACGACCACCGCGACCGGGTGGCGAGTGAGCATCCCGGCCGACATGCTCCCGCTGGCCACGAACGGGACGCCCATGATGGTCGAGCGGTTCAACCGGCTGGACGGGTTCTCCCCGGCCACGCCGTGCATGCTCTACCTGGACGGCGTCTCGATCGATCCCGACACCCTCCCGGGGCAGGGCGGGATCTCGGGTAGCGCCTCGCCCGACAGTACCGTGCAGATCGTGGATCTGGAGACCGGCGAGCGGAGGCTCCTCATGGCCGAGCTCGACGCGCACCCTCAGGCGATCGGCGAGGGGAAGCGCTCCCTGATCGTGCGGCCCATGGAGACCCTGGGCTGGGGCAGGCACGTGGCCGTGGTGATCAC
>CAZGVR010000024.1:1623-3687 GCA_964528945.1 uncultured Myxococcales bacterium | reverse complement strand
CAGGCGCGGGACCCGGATCCCGGAGAGCCTGCAGCCGTACGTCGATCACTACGACGGCCTGTTCTCCCGGCTCGAGGAGATCGGCTTCGTCATGGACGACCTCTTCATCGCCTGGGACTTCTGGACCGGCACCGAGGCCGTGACGCACGCGCAGATGGACGCGATAATCGAGAGCGTGGAGAGCGAGTTCCCCATCGATCCGGGCTTCGTCCCGCCGTACGTGCTTCGCGAGACCAGGTGCCTGGACTCGGACGTGGATCCGGACGTGGACCCCCTGATCTGGCGGCACACCGAGCTCGAGTTCGAGATGACAACGTACGTGGACGAAAACGGGGAGTTCGTGCTCGGCGACGACGGCCTGCCCATCGCGCAGGGCACGGACAGCTACATCCTCATCATCCACGTGCCGCCGTCCGTGCACGACGCGCCGCCGGGAAGCGTGCCGGTCCTGCTCTTCGGCCACGGCCTGTTCGGGTTCCCGGACGACTACCTGACAAGGTCGTCCGACACATTGCAGGCGCACTACGCCGCGGACAGGTACGGCATGATCTTCGCGGCCGCCGAGTGGCGCGGTATGTCCATGCGCGACACGCTGGACGCGACCACCGCGGCCACGGACTTCGGCAGGTTCAACCTCGTGACCGACGACCTGCACATGGGCATCGCGAGCTTCGTCGCGTCGGCCCGCATGTTCAGGACCGGGTTCGTGGACGAGCCGTTCCTGGCCGCGACCGGCGGCGGCAGCCTCGTGGACCAGGACCGCATATACTACATGGGCATCTCGCTCGGCGGGCACGAGGGCGGCGTCTTCATGGCGCTCAGCGACGTCGTGGACTTCGGCGTGCTTCAGGTGGGAGGCGGCCCCTGGACCACCATGCTGGAGCGCTCGTCCAACTGGTCCGACTACTCGATCATCCTGGACTCGTGGATGCGCGATCCCGTGGACAGGCAGATGGTGATCGTGGTCACGCAGATGTTCTGGGACCCCGTCGATCCGGCCAGCTACTTCGAGGAGCTGCGCGGCAAGTCCGTGCTGATCCAGGAGGCCATCGGCGACGCCCAGGTGCCCAACATCTCGACCGAGTTCTGGGTGCGCTCCGTGGGGCTCTCCCTGGTCGAGCCCGCGCCCACGCACCCGGCCGGGCTCGAGGAGGTCGCGGCCCCGCTGCCGGCAGGGTCGTCGGCGCTCTTCCAGTACGACTCCATGGCGCGGACCGACTGCGGCGAGATGCCGCCCGAGGCCAACGTCCCGCCCGAGGACAACTGTGCCCACGGGTCGATACGCAAGTCCGAGGGCCACCACCAGCAGGTCGAGGCGTTCTTCGGGGAGGGGCAGGAGGGGACCGTCATCCACCCGCCCGCGTGCGGTACGGATCCCTGCGTGCCCGTGCCCATGTAGCGGACCTTCGCGTTCGACGGCCTCCTACGGCTCGGCATCCGCCCTGGCAGGGGCGAAGCGGGTTGCGAACAGCGAGTAGATCGTCGGCAGCACGACGAGCGTGAGCAGCGTCGAGGTGACGAGCCCGCCCATCACCACCACGGCGAGCGGCTTCTGGATGTCGGCGCCCGATCCCGTTGCGTAGAGCATGGGCAGGTGGCCGATGAAGCTCACGAGCGCCGTCATGAAGAGCGGCCTGAACCTCAGGTCGCATCCCTTGACCACGGTGTCGGCCACGGATTCGCCCCGCTCGCGCAGCTGGCGGAAGAAGGCGACCAGCACGACCCCGTTCTGCACGGCGACGCCGAGCAGGTCGTTGAGGGCCGCGGCGGCCGCCACCGAGACCGGCATGCGGAAGGCGACGACCGCGATCACCCCTCCGACGAGCGCGAACGGGAGGTTGAGCAGCACGAGCAGGGAGTCCCGGATCGACCCGAGGGCCATGTAGAGGAGAACGAGTATGAGCAGGAGCGCGATCGGCACCACGATGGCGAGCTGGCGCATGGCGCGTTGCTGGTTCTCGTACTGCCCGCCGTACTCGATGTGGTAGCCGGACGGCAGTTCCTTCACGAGCGGCGCGAGCTTCTGCTGGACCTCGCTCACGAAGCCGCCGAGGTCGCGGCCGC
>CAZGVR010000024.1:0-1613 GCA_964528945.1 uncultured Myxococcales bacterium | reverse complement strand
GCGGATATTCGCCTCGGCCGCCACTCGCCGCATGCCGTTCTCGCGGCTGACCTGCGCCGGCGCCTCGACCACGTCGCAGCTCGCGAGCTGGACGAGCGGAACTCGCTCCCCGCCGGGCGCCGGGACGAGCAGCCGCTCGATCCCCGGGATGTCCCCCCTGGCCGACTCCGGGAACCGGACCACGACCGCGAACCTCCGCTGCTCCTCGATCAGCGTCGTGGCCTCCCGGCCCGCTACCGCCGTCTCGATTACCGCGTTGACATCGCCGATCCCGATGCCGTACCGCGCCACCGCCTCCCGGTCGATGACCACGTCCAGCTGGGTCATGCCGGACACCTGCTCGACCTTCACGTCGCTCGCGCCCTCGATCCCGCCCATGATCGCCGCGGCCCGGTCCGCGGACTTCTTGAGCACATCGAGGTCCGGGCCGAAGACCTTGACGGCCAGGTCGCTCTTGACGCCCGAGATGAGCTCGTTCACGCGCAGCGCTATCGGCTGCGAGAACGAGAAGCGCAGCCCCGGGATCCGGGCCAACTCCTTCTGGATGGCCTCCACCAGCTCGGGCTTGTCTCGGCCCGTGCCCCACTGCTTGCGGGGCTTGAGCATGATGAAGACATCGGTCTGCTCGGGCCCCATGGGGTCCTCCGAGATCTCGGCCCGGCCCGTCTTGCTCACCACGGTCTCGACCTCCGGGAACTCGAGCAGCCGCTGCTCGATGAACGTCGAGACCTTCACCGAGCCGTCGAGCGAGGCGTTCGGGAGACGCACGACGTTGACCGCGATGGAGCCCTCGTCGAGATCCGGCATGAACTCCGTGCCCATGAAGGGAAGGAGGGCCAGCGAGGCGACCAGCACGCCGCCCGAGATCCCGAGCGTGACGGCGGGCCTGCGCACGGCTCCGGCCAGCAATCGGCCGTAGCCCGAGCGCAGACGGCGGATCGGGCCGAACTCCCTCTCCGGGGCCTGCTTCAGGAACAGCTCGGAGAGCACGGGGGTCACGGTGAGCGCCACGGCGAGCGAAACGATGAGCGCTATGAGCATGGTCGCCGCCAGTGGGGCGAACATCTTGCCCTCGATCCCCTGGAGGGTGAACAGCGGCACGAGGATGATGGCGATGATGAGCACCGAGAAAGAGACGGGCCTCGCGACCTCCGCGACCGCCTCGGTCACGACGCGCCGCCTGTCGTCCCGCCCGGTCCGGTGAGCCATGTGGCGGCGGATGTTCTCGACGATCACTATGGACGCATCCACGACCATGCCGACGGAAAAGGCCAGGCCGCCCAGACTCATCAGGTTGGAGGTCAGGCCCGCCCAGCCCATCACGATGAAGCTCGCCAAGAACGTCAAGGGCAGGGAAAAGTCCACGATGAGGGCGGTGCGCATGGCGATGCGCGGGACGCGCGCCCGGATCTTGGCCAGGAGCTGCCGGAGGAAGCGCGAGTCCCGTCCCCGCTTCATCGAGCGCAGCAGCCGATCCGAGGAGTGCTGCAGCGGCATGTCGAGGTACTTCACGATGCGGGGCTCGCGGGCGATGATCTCGACGAGCGCGCCGGGGAAGTCGCGCGGGTAGGCGTAGTGGAGCCGGATCCAGCGGAGGCCGTCCACCCGGCACA
>CAZGVR010000023.1:12381-15004 GCA_964528945.1 uncultured Myxococcales bacterium | reverse complement strand
TGAGGGAGGAGAGGCGCGTGGCCTCGCGCTTCGCGCGGAACCCCTCGAGCCAGAACCTGTGGCTTTCCTGATGCTGCAGGGTGACCTGTTCGCCGGGCTCACGGCAGCCGACCTCGAGAAGCTCGAGCAGGCGTCCACCAGGGTCAAGGTCGCCCGCGGGACCAGGATATTCAACCTGGGAGAGGAGGCCACGAGCCTCCTCCTGATCATCGACGGCGTGGTCGGCCTGACCCTCCCGATCGTCGTCCACGGCGAGTCCCACGAGGTGACGCTCGACGAGAAGTCGGCTGGCAGCTTCATCGCCTGGTCCGCGCTGGTCCCGCCGCACAAGCTCACCCTGAGCGCGGTCGCGGGCGCCGACGTCACGCTTGCCAGATTCGACGGCGCCGACATGAGGCGCTTGATGGAGGACGACGTGGACCTGAGGTGCAGGATCCTCGCCAACCTCGCGCACCTCATAGGGAGCAGGGTAGCGACGCTCGAGGCGCTGCTCATCCGCAACATCCAGCGCCAGGTCTCGGACCGGAGCGAATAGCAGGAGCAGGAGGCCCACCGGGATGACGGGGACGAGGCGGAGCCGGATCGTCGCATGGTCCCGGACCGCAATCGCAGGAACGTGCATCGGCGCCGTCCTGCTGCTGGCCGGCGCCGCTCTCGTCGCGCACGCGACCGGCCGGGATCCGGCCCCGGTGAGCGGGCAATCGACCGAGCAGTATGCCTTGCCTCCCCCTCCGTTCTCGGAAGGGATCTTCCCGTGCATGGACTGCCACGATGGTATGGAGCCCGACTTCACGGTCCGCAAGGTGAGCGCGCACGAGGACATCGCGCTGGATCATGGCCCGCGGGAGCGCTGGTGCTTCGACTGCCACGACCCTGTGAACAGGAACCAGCTCCGCCTGGCCAGCGGGAGCACCGTCCCGTTCACGGAGTCGTACCTGCTGTGCGGGCAATGCCACGGCGACAAGCTCCGCGACTGGAAGGTCGGAGTCCACGGAAAGCGCACCGGCAAGTGGTCCGGCAAGAAGGACTACCTGCTCTGCGCCCACTGCCACAACCCGCACAGCCCTGCTTTCGAGCCGATCGAGCCGCTCCCCCCGCCGGAGCCGCCCGCGCGGCTGCACGGGAAGAAGAAGCTCCATGGCGATTGACAGGCGAGGATTCCTGAGGAGCCTAGGCATGGCCACGGCGGCCGGGATCCTGGCCTCCTGCGACGAGAAGACGCGGGAGGCGTTCTTCCAGCGGCGCTTCAGGGAGCTGTCTGCCGAGGACAAGCGCGAGGTCCTGCGACGGCTCGAGGAGGAAACCAGGGAGCGCACCGGCAGATCCATCCACGTCGCGGACACGCCGCCCCTGGCCGGAGTCGTGTTCGGCTACGCGCTGGACCTGTCCCGCTGCGTGGGATGCCGCCGCTGCGTCTACGCCTGCGTGAAGGAGAACAACCAGTCCAGGGATCCGCAGGTGCACTGGATAACCGTGCTCGAGATGGACAAGGAGAGGGGCGTGGACCTCGTCCACGCGAACGCCTACTACGACAGGAAGCTGGTCCCGGCCGAGGGGCACTTCTACTTGCCGGTCGCCTGCCAGCAGTGCCGCCGTCCGCCGTGCGTGAACGTGTGCCCCGTCGGCGCCACCTGGCAGGAGCCCGACGGCATCGTGGTCGTCGACTACAACTGGTGCATCGGCTGCCGCTACTGCATGGCGGCCTGCCCCTACGGCGCAAGGCGGTTCAACTGGGGACACCCGGGGATCCCGCCCGTGGAGATCAACCCCGATACGCACTACCTGGGCAATCGGCCTCGCCAGGCCGGAGTCGTCGAGAAGTGCACTGGCTGCATCCAGCGGGTGCGCAAGGGCAGGTACCCGGCCTGCGTGGAGATCTGCCCGGTCGGGGCGCGGAAGTTCGGCAACCTGCTCGATCCGTCGAGCGAGGTCAGGTACGTCATCGAGAACAAGCGGGTGTTCATCCTCAAGGAGGAGATCAACACCCAGCCCAGGTTCTACTATTTCTACGGTGTGTGAGGACCAATGCTCTACTGGCGTTTCTGGAGTGGCAGCGTGCGCATCTGGCTCAAGGGCGGGGCGGGATACTGGGCGTGGCTCGTCCTGCTCCTGGCGTGCATCGCGACGGGCGCGGCCGGCTATGCCGAGCAGGCCAGGACCGGCCTCATCGGCACGGCCATGCGCGATCCCGTCTCCTGGGGCTTCTACATAGGCAACTTCGCCTTCCTTGTCGGCGTGGCGGCCGCCGCGGTCGTGCTGGTGATCCCCGCCTACGTATACCAGTGGAAGCCGATCAAGGAGATAGCCATCATCGGCGAGCTCCTCGCGGTGAGCGCAATAGTCATGTGCCTGCTGTTCGTCATGGTCGACATCGGCCGTCCGGACAGGTTCTGGCACCTCCTGCCGGGCATCGGGCACATGAACTTCCCGACCTCGCTCCTCGCCTGGGACGTGCTGGTCCTCAACCTCTACGGCGCCCTCAACCTCCTGATAGCGACGCACGTGATGTACATGGGGTTCACCGGACGACCCTACAACAAGCGGTTCATCCTGCCCCTGATCCTCCTCTCGATCCCGGCGGCCGTCAGCATCCACACGGTCACTGCCTTCGTGTACAACGGCC
>CAZGVR010000023.1:11431-12371 GCA_964528945.1 uncultured Myxococcales bacterium | reverse complement strand
ACCTGACCATCGTCACCTACATTCTGTTCAGCGGCTTCCGCGGCCGGCCGTACCGTGCGGGCGTCGTCTGGACGTTGGTCATCCTCTCGGTTCCCATGGCCATCAGCATCCACACGGTCACGGCCTTCGTGTACAGCGGCTTCCCCGCGCGTCCCTTCTGGAACGCCGCCATCCTGGCGCCGCGCTTCCTGGTCTCGGCCTTCTGCTCCGGTCCGGCGGTCCTGCTGATCATTCTCCAGGTACTCCGGCGCACCACCCCCCTGACGATCAGGGACGACGCGATCTGGAAGATCGCCGAGCTCATGGCATATGCGATGTTCATCAACCTGTTCCTGATGGGGGCCGAGGTCTTCCGGGAGTTCTACTCGGGGACGCAGCACCTCCTCTACACGCAGTACCTGTTCATGGGCGTGAAAGGCCACGATGCCATCGTTCCCTACGCATGGGCTTCACTGTTCCTCAGCACCGCGGCTTTCCTGCTCTTCCTGATCCCTGCCACGAGGAAGCATCCCGTGACCCTGAACCTGGGCGCGTTCATGATCTATGCGGGCGTCTACATAGAGAAGGGAATCGCACTGGTCATCCCGGGCTTCACGCCGTCCACCCTGGGCGAGATCTACGAGTACGCGCCCAGCAGGATCGAGTTGCAGGTCGCCATGGGCATATTCGGCGTGGGCTTCCTGGTGTTCACGCTGATGATGAAGGTGGCCACAGCGATCATGAAGGGCGAGTTCTCGGACTTGACCGCGCGAGGAGGGGCCGGGATCCCGCAGGCACTCGACGGCGCGCTCTAGAACACTATACCCTGCTGATGGAGGTCATCCCGCCCCCGCAGGACCCGGCGCTGGTCGCCGATCTGCACCGTCTCCTCCTCGCGAGTTCCAGGCACAACCCTGATTTGGAGATCCCCTTCGAGGATCTGATGAACTCCAAGCCCGCC
>CAZGVR010000023.1:9463-11421 GCA_964528945.1 uncultured Myxococcales bacterium | reverse complement strand
CCCGGGGCAAGTCGGGGGGAGCACCAATGCCCAGATCTCGACGCGTGGACCGGCTCAGCTGGAAGCTGGGCATCAGCTTCGCCGTCCTGATCGTGGGAGGACAGGGCGCGGTGTTCGCGCTTGCCTACCGGCAGTGGTACGAGAACATGCTCGGGAGCATGCAGCTGCACGTCGAGCAGGACACGACCCTCATCAGGCAGGCCCTCGAGCACCAGATGCTGACGCGCGACAACGAGCTGCTCGGAAGGATGGTGTCCAGCTTCGCGGGCGGCGGGGAGGTCGAGCGCGTCCTCATCCTCGACAAGCAGGGACGCGTTCGGTTCACGAGCGATCCTGCATTCGAGGCTCGCACGTTCGACGAGAGCGACGCCACCTGCAGGGTGTGCCACAGGCTCTCCCCGTCGGAGCGAGGCCGCAACGTGGTGATCAGGGTGGACGGCGGCCAGGTGCTCAGGGCCGTGCAGCCGATAGAGAACGCGCGCGAGTGCCACGGTTGCCACGACCCTGCGATCAGGATTAACGGGCTGATCGTCGCAGACGTGCCCCTCGACGGCCAGATGGCAACCATGCGGAAGTCGGCAGGAGTGCTGGCCCTCGGAACGAGCGCTATCGCGCTGCTGCTCCTTGGAGGATCGGGGCTCGTGGTCGGGCGCCTGCTCCTGAGGCGACTGCGCCGATTCGAGGGCGTGGCCCGCGACATCGCTGCGGGGGACAGGAAGAAACGCGTACCCGTCCATGGCGACGACGCCCTGGCCAGGGTCGAGGACGCGTTCAACAGGATGGCCGACTCGACCACGGGGCTCCTCGGAGCCATCGAGGAGAAGCACGCGCAGCTCGAGCGCGTAATCAACAGCGTCGATGACGGGATCGTGGTGCTCGACCGCAACAGGGTCATGGTCGCCGCGAACGATGCCTTTCTCAGGCGCTTCCCCGGGCGCGAGGCGAACGGGGGAGGATCGCTCTGCGTGGGTGGGACTTGCGAACAGGGGTGCTGCTCCCCTGGGTCGTGCCCGACGATGGACAGCTTCGCGACCGGAAGGGTGCAGGAGGCGATGAAGAAGAGGGTCCTCCCGGACGGGAGCATCCGGCAGGACGAGGTGAGGTCGTCCCCGGTCTTCTCCCCAGCGGGCGACCTGACGCACGTGATCGAGCTGTGGCGGGACGTCACGGATCGCCGCAGCTCGGAGGCCAGGCTGGCCGAGTACCAGCGGCTCATGTCCGTGGGCGTGCTGGCCGCCGGGTTCTCGCACGAGGTGAACACGCCCCTCGCGTCGATCGGAACGTGCCTCGCCGGGATCACGCGCATCGCGGGATCCGGGATCGACGAGAAAAGGCAGGCCCAGATCCTGGACTACGCGCGCATAGCATCGACCCAGGTGGACAGGTGCGGAGGGCTCACGAGGCAGTTTCTGCAGCTCGCCAGGGGCAGGTCGCTCCCGGGCGAGACCGTGAGCCTGGCCTCCAGCGTCGAGGTGGCCTCGCTACTGTGCAAGCAACACGCGGCCGAGTCGGGGGTCGAGCTCGAGATGGAGACGGTCCAGGACGAGACCTCGCTGATCGCCAACGGGGCGGCTGTGGAGCAGGTCATACTGAACCTCGTGATGAACGCGATAGAGGCTAGCCCGAGGGGCGGCAAGGTGAAGGTGCGCAGCACGGGCGGGACCGGCCGCCGAGTGGTCGTGGAGGACCGGGGCAACGGCATTGCGGCAGAGGACCTCCCCCGCCTCTTCGAGCCCTTCTTCACGCGCAAGGAGCGGGGCACTGGGCTGGGCCTATTCATCTCCCTCGGTCTCGCCAGGGGATGGGGCGGGGACATCCTCGTCGAGAGCCGGGCCGGGGGAGGCTCGTCCTTCACCGTGACCTTCCCTGTCCTCGACGCTGGAGGACGTGGGGACGAGGTCGCAGGCAGGGACGGGAAGAAAGGCGTGGCCGCGCCTGCCGCGGAGGATACGCATGAC
>CAZGVR010000023.1:3216-9453 GCA_964528945.1 uncultured Myxococcales bacterium | reverse complement strand
CGGAGCATAGGCTCCTGCTGATAGACGACGACGAGACGCTCCGCAGCGTGCTCGCCAGGGAACTCGCGGAGCTGGGCTACTCGGTGAACACGGCCGGCACGGTGGCCGAAGGGTCCCCCCTTCTCGAGACCGGGGACTTCGACGTGGCCATCATCGATCTCCGTCTCGGCACGGCGAGCGGGCTGCAGCTGGTCCAGATGGGCAAGAGGCGAGGCCTCCGCACGGAGATAGTGGTCCTGACCGGGCACGGGAGCATCGACACGGCCATAGAGGCCATGCGCTCCGGCGCGTTCGACTACCTGCGCAAGCCGTGCCCGATCGACGAGCTCGACGTGACGATACAGAAGGCGCTCGAGCGTCAGCTCCTGATAGAGAGCAACACGATCCTGCGCGACGGGCTCGCACCTCCGGAACTCGCTGACGGCCTCGTCGGCATCAGCCCGGAGCACAACGCTGTCCTTCAGCTGGTGGACCGTGTCGCCCGCAGCGACTCGTCCGTGCTGATCCTCGGGGAGACCGGGGTCGGCAAGGACAGGATCGCCAAGCTGATTCACGCTCGCAGCACGAGGGGGAAGCATCCTCTCGTGGTCGTCGAGTGCGCGGCGCTCGACGAGGATCTCTTGAACAGCGAGATCTTCGGGCACGAGAAGGGCGCCTACACCGGAGCGTCAGGCATCAAGCACGGGCTCTTCGAGGTCGCAGACCGGGGTACGATCTTCCTGGACGAGATCGGCGACGTCAGCCCTGCAACCCAGGTGAAGCTGCTCAGGGTCCTCGAGTCCAGGACGTTCAGGCGCGTGGGCGGCACCAGGGAGATCACGGTGGACGTCCGCGTCATCGCGGCCACCAACCGGGACCTCGTGGAGATGGTCTCGCGCGGCTACTTCCGCAAGGATCTCTTCTTCAGGCTCAACACGGTGAGGATCGAGGTGCCACCCCTCAGGGCGCGCCCCA
Organism: uncultured Myxococcales bacterium; assembly: GCA_964528945.1. Classification (GTDB taxonomy): domain Bacteria; phylum Myxococcota_A; class Polyangia; order DRWM01; family DRWM01; genus CAZGVR01. Next base: position 8,499 of record CAZGVR010000023.1, on the reverse strand, counting down.
TGGACATCCCGGTGCTGGCGAATCACTTCCTCGACCGCATGAACGAGCGCTTCGGGCAGAGGAGGAGGCTGGGCCGCGAGGCCATGGCGGTGCTCGGCCGTTACCCGTGGCCCGGTAACGTGCGCGAGCTCATGCACGTGATCGAGCGGGCCGTGATCGTCGCCCCCACGGACGAGATCGGTCTCGAGCACCTCTCGCCGGAGATCCGCTCGGCGTCCCCGGAGGACCACGGGAGGCCGCTCACGCTCGTGGAGGTCGAGAAGGCCCACATCATGGAGGTCCTGCATCTCGCCGGGGACAACCGCTCCGACGCCGCCAGGATGCTGGGGATCAGCGAGCGGACGCTCTACCGCAAGATCAAGGAGTACGGCATGGCGCCAGGCTGAGGCGCTTCGAGGCGGAGGTGGTGAGGCAAGCGGCGGGTAGCGCTCAGGACAGGATCCACGAGACGGCCAGGCCGAGGTAGTTGCCCACCGCGTAGCCGACCAGGCCGCAGGCGATGCCAGGACCCAGCAGCTCGCGGTTGCGGATCGCCGCGGTCACCGGCGGGATGATGGGAGGAGCCCAGATCGCGGCCGCCGAGGTGACGATGACCGTGTCGCGGTCCACGCGGAAGAGCGCCGCCAGCGCGACGTGAACGACCACGGCCGTGGTCAGGAAGGCCAGGGTCATGTCGAGGGCCTCGGGCGAGGATGCGCATTGTTTTTTTTTTAATGATGCGGCGACCACCGAGACGCAGAACACGAGTATGAAGAAGAGCCCGGTCTCGTAGGTGAGCGGGAGGGCGCGGATGCGCGGGACGAACGAGAACGCGAGCGCCACCGACGTTATGGCGACGATGATCACGATGTCCCTCAGCGGCCCGGAGACCAGCATGCCTGTGCCTGCCGAGAGTCCCACCACCAGCGCGGACAGGCCGATGCAGGCGAGGACCGCTAGGACCGCGGCCCTGCCGCGGGGAGGCTCGGCCGCGGTCTCCTCGCCGGACTCGCGGCGCGCGGGAAACGCAGGAAGGAACGTCCCCAGGGGCCGCTGCGCCGCCGTGACCATGAAGAGGAGGTGGATGGTGGAGGCCACCATGTCGGCCGCGTTCAGCATCACGAAGGTGCGGGGCGGAACGCCCAGGGCTGCGCCGATGGAGACCATGTTGATGGTGCCGCCGATGTACACGCCGGTGAGCATTCCCGCGATCCGCGAGGAGTCCGGCACTATCCCGGCGAGGACGCGCGGGACGATCATCGCCGACACCAGGACCCCGATCACGGCCAGCCCGAACGAGAGGACCGTGGCCCTCGCCAGGCGCACCCAGGCGATCACGTCCACCGAGAACAGCAGGAGGGGTATTGCAAGCGCGACCGCGACCGAGCTGACCGCGAGCGCGAAGTCCCTGTCGAGAGGCAACAGCCCCTGGTTGCCCAGCGCCAGGCCGGCCGCGTACGCCAGGATGACGGGCCCGACCGTGCGGACGACCGGCGCCCTGCGCAGGAGGAGCAGCGCGACCGGCAAGCCCACGTAGAGGGCGATCTCGGCCGCGCGCGCGATCATGGCCCCGCCGGTCACCGTCCCCTCGGCCTGAGCTTCGCGATCCAGGGCTCGAGCCTGCGTCGCTCCGCGAGGAAGCGGCGCGCGGCGCGCTCGGCGAGTCCGGCGGGCGGCTGATCCGACGAGGGATCGGGGAAGCGTCCCTCGGGCCCGTACATGTCGAGCATCATCTTCATGACCGCGTCACGGACCAGGCCGCGGATCGGCACGTGCGCGATCATCCCGTACATGGCGGCCCCCCCGCGCAGCGCGAGATCCGGATCGCGTCGCACATCGTCCACGGAGGCCCGCAGGTCCGCGAGGTAGGAGTCCGCGACTCCTGCGTGGCGCGGCGTGACCATGGCGTGCAGGCACTCTGGCGCCTGGTTGCGATCCACGTGCCAGCCGCGGGAGGACATGCGATCGCCCACCGCGTATATGGAGAGGGCGGGATCGATCGACCCGTACGCGAACACGCTCATATCCGGCCGGCCAAGGACCTCCAGGCCTGGGATCGAGGAGATCCCGTCCACGAGCCCCTGGGTCGTGTCCATGATCGTGCGGGCGATGTCCAGGTAGCCGTCCTCGCCGAGAGCCATGAGCGCGGCCCAGGCTGCCGCCATGGGCCCGCCGGACCGGGTGCCCAGGATCCCGGGGGACGCGAACACCCCGCCCGGCCAGTCCTCGTAGACGAACATCTGGTGCCTGAGGACCTCGACGTCCCGGTACACGAGGACCGAGGCGCCCTTGGCCGAAAAGCCGTACTTGTGCACGTCGGCGGACATCGAGGTGACCCCTGGCACGCGGAAGTCGAACGGCGCGATGGGCCGGCCGAGCCTCTCGACGAAGGGGAGGAGGAACCCGCCCAGGCATGCGTCCACGTGCACCGGGATCCCGCGGCGCGCGGCGACCTCGGCGATCTCGGGGATGGGATCCACGACGCCGAACGGGTAGCAAGGCGCGGACGCGACCACGGCCGCGGTCCTGCGGGACAGCCTCCTGCGGATCGCCGCCGGGTCTGCCCGGAAGTCCGGGCCGAGCGGTGCGTGCACCAGCTTCACACCGAAGTAGTGGGCGGCCTTCTCGAAGGCGACGTGAACGGATCGCGGGACCACGACCTCGGGCGTGCCGAGCCAGCGCTTCCGGCGGCGGGCCATGTCGCGGTAGGTCTTGACCGCGAGGAGGCAGCTCTCTGTCCCACCGCTCGTCATGGTGCCGCACGACCGGGGGCCGCCGTTCAGGAGCGACGCGGTCATGCGGACCACGTCCGACTCCATCCGCTTGAGCGATCTGAACGCCGTCGGGTTGAGCGCGTTCTCCGACATGTACATGGCGTGCGCCTGCTCGAGGAAACGGGTGTGGTCGTCGTCGAGGCGGTATACGAGTGACCACGTGCGGCCCGACCTGAAGTCCGGGTCGTCGCCGCCGAACTCGCGCAGGCGGCGGAGCACCTCCTCGCGTGGCAGGCCCGAGCGCGGCATCGTGCTGACTGGATCCATGAGGTCACACTCTAAGCCGGCGATGGGAGGGTTTCAATGCGGCCGAGGAGACGCTCCGCGGATCGATGCCAAGAGCGATGGCGCACGCACGCGGGGGTCCGACCGGTCGAGGAGGATGGCGCCGATCACGGCGGGGTGCATATACTCGAGGCATTGCAAGGAGAGCGACGTGCGGACACCGATTCCCCTCACCGGAAGACCGCTGGACATCCCGATAGTGGTCTTCTTCGTCGTGAACCTCCTGGTGGTCACCTACATGATCGACCTCGAGCAGTTGGTCATAGCCGACCCCGGCAAGTTCTCCTATCCGCTCTGGCCTCCGGCCTTCATGGTGGACCTCGTCCACTGGTGGGGAAGGAACTTCGACCCGGTGCTCATGGCCAGGCCTGCCTGGTGGCGCATGACGATCTGGATCGACGCCCTGCTGTTCGGGCCTTTCTACGCGGTCGCGACATGGGCCTGGGTGCGCGGGAAGGACTGGATCCGCATCCCGGGCCTATTGTGGGCCGCGGTGATGCTCACGAACGTCTCGATCATCCTGGGGGAGGAGTTCATGGGTCCGCACGCGACTCCCAGGCCAGGCATCGTCTTCCTGGCCAACCTCGCGTGGATCGTGTTCCCGGTGCTGGTCATAGCACGGCTGTCCAGGAGCGAGCACCCGTTCTCCACGGAGATCGGCGGCGGTACAACGGGGCGCGCGGGAAACGACGGGATACGGGAATGAAGGGCCGGTTCGGGGAACGATACGGGAAATGGGCCCTGGTTGCAGGGGCCTCCGAGGGGCTGGGCGCGTCCTTCTCGAGGGAGGCGGCGGCACGCGGCCTCGGCGTGGTCCTCGTCGCCCGCAGGACTGGCCCGCTCGAATCGCTGGCTGAGGAGATCCGGGGAACCGGCGATGGTGGGGGAAAGGCCGCCGCGGAGGCGAGGTGCGTGGTGGCCGATCTCTCGCGTCCCGACGGCGTGCGAGCGGTCATCGACGCGACCGGGGACATCGAGATAGGGCTCCTGGTGTGCAATGCCGCATACGCTCCGCTAGGCCCGTTCCTGGACACGAGGATCGAGGATCACGAGAAGGTGGTGGCCCTGAACTGCGCTGCCACGCTCTCGCTCGCGCACCACATGGCTCGACGCATGCGGGATCGCGGCCGGGGCGGTGTCGTGATCATGTCATCCATGTCGGGCTTCCAGGGCACGGCTCTCGCCGGCAGCTACGGGGCATCCAAGGCATTCGGGCACGTGCTAGCGGCGTGCATGTGGGAGGAGCTGAGGGGCTCGGGCGTGGACGTCCTTGCCTGCTGCGCCGGTCCCACGCGCACGCCGGGATGGGAGGCCAGCGCCCCGAGGCGGGGCGGGCGGTTCGCTCCGCCACCCATGGAGCCGGGAGACGTGGCACGGGAGGCGCTGGACGGCCTGGGCAGTGGACCGGTGGTGGTGCCCGGGGCTGCGAACAGGGCCCGCGCATTCCTGGTGCGGCGTCTCCTGCCAGAACGGGTGGCGGTGAGTCTCGTGGGCAGGACCATGCGCGCGATCTACGGCTAGCTTGCCGAAGAGGCGGAAGCGTGCTGCAATGGGACCAGGGCACCATGGCCGGATCGAGGAGGATTCCATGACTGTCAGCAGGATCAAAGCGTCGTTGCCCGCGGCCGTGCTGGGCGCATGCCTGGCGGCGTGCGGGGGGACGGTCAAGTTCGGGGAGGACGCGGATGGGGACACCCAGGCGGACGAAGTGACCTCGGACACGGTCGTCGATACCGCGAGCGATTCTCCTGCCGACTCGACTGTCGACACGCCGACGGATACCCCGCCCGACACGGCGGCAGACACGGCCTTCGACACCGCAATCGACACGGCGGTGGACACCGCGGTAGACACGGTCTTCGACACGGTCCCGGACACCTCGCTCGACACGCCACCCGACACGTACGTGGATCCGGATGTCGTGGACACGACACCGGAGATCCCGCCGGAGGTGACGTGCTCGCCCGCGTCCTCGATCCAAGCGAGCTTGCTGGTCTCGCCCGACGACACCAGGCTCGGATTGTCGATCTCGAAGCCGGCCGGCAGATAATCGGCGAGGATCACGCGACCGAATTGCGGCTGCGGCTCGGTCGTCTTCAGCACCACGACGAAGCGCTGGTTCTGCCGCGCCTTGGCCGGGTTGGCCGGCTCCCCGGAAAGCGTGTGATAGCTGCGTTCGATCTTGAAGCCGCGCCCGGCGGCCGGCTCCGGACTAAGCGGCGCGCCGCTCACCGACACCACCGCC
>CAZGVR010000023.1:0-3206 GCA_964528945.1 uncultured Myxococcales bacterium | reverse complement strand
GTGACGTGCTCGCCCGCGTCCTCGATCTCGTGCGGCGGAAGCGTGACCGGGACGAACAACGGGGCGGGATCGACAGACATCCTGCAGGAGAGCGCCTGCTCCTGGTACACGGAGACAGGGCCCGAGATAGCCTACTCATTCACGGCGACCGGTGACACTCGGCTGACCCTGGATCTCACCGGACTGACCGCGGATCTCGACCTCTTCCTCCTGGGGCAGACGGCCGGGATGTGCGATCCGGGATCGTGCAGGGGCTACTCGGCCGAGGCCACCACGACCGCCGAGCACATCGAGCAGACGGTCTGGGCCGGCCAGACCGTGTACGTGCTCGTCGAGGGATACAACGACGCGGTGGGGTCGTTCGTCCTGACCGCCGCCTGCGCGAGCGGCGAGACGTGCTGGAACGGCACCGACGACGACGGGGACGGCGCCGCGGACTGCGGTGACAGCGATTGCATGGCGACCACCTGGTGCCCGGAGTACTGCTCTGCCGCATCGACCCTGTCGTGCGGATCGTTCGTATCGGCCAGCACTGCCACGGCAGGCACGCCGGATCTGGTCGACGTCTGGAGCTGCGGGTTCGACGTCGCGGATGGCCCCGAGATGGTCTACTCGTTCTCCACCTCCGTTCGCCGCACGGTCACGGCAGAGCTTTCGGGCCACGACCCCAACCTCGACGTGTTCGTGCTGGAGGACACGGGCATGGGCTGCGTCTCCACGAGCTGCGTGATGCACGACATGTTCTCCGCGGTATTCGCTGCCGAGGCGTCGAGGACCTACTACGTCGTCGTGGACGGCCTTGCGGGCTACGCAGGGGCGTATCAGATCAACGTCACCTGCGAGTGATCCCCCGAGGTCCGGCCTCCTGCCTCCAGCCCGAATCGATGCTATCCTATCCTTTCAGGTACGGCCGGCGGACGGGGAGCGGCCTGAAAGGGGGGAGCGAATGGTGGTCCCGTGGAGGAGCGTCGGGGTGGCAGCGGCGTTCGAGTTCGTAGCCGCGTTTGCGGCGTGCGGCGGGAACGCGGCCAAGTTCGGCGACACGTCGATCGACACGGAGGAAGACGACGCCACCGCGGACGGGGACGTGTCTACCGACGCGCCTGCGGACGGGCCGGACGGCGACGCGGCCGACGGGGACGCGACGGGCGACCCGGTCCCGGACGCGGAGGACGCTGACGCGGAGACGGACGGCGAGGTCCCGTGCGAGTGTCTAGCGGACGAGGACTGCTCGAACGGCATGTGGTGCGACGGCGAGGAGACCTGCTCTGGCTGCGCCTGCTCGGCCGGGACGCCGCCCGGGTGCGGGGACGGCGTCGCATGCACGAACGATTCGTGCGTCGAGGCGGCCGACGACTGCCAGTCCGTGCCGGACTCTACCCTGTGCGCCGACGGGGAGACGTGCGACGAGGAACTGGGATGCGTTGCTGCCGCGGAGTGCGTCATGGATGCGGAATGCGACGACGGGTTCTTCTGCAACGGCGAGGAGGTCTGCGATCCGGTGACCTCCCTCTGCGCGCCCGGCGGTCCGGTCCTCTGCGACGACGGCGCCGGCTGCACCATGGACGAGTGCAACGAGGACGCGGACGGCTGCGCGTTCACGCCAGACGACGTCGCATGCGACGACGGCGCCTTCTGCACCGTGGACGAGTGCGTGCCAGGCTCCACGGACCCGCCCGCAGACCTCGAGGGCTGCATCCACCCCGACCTCGACTGCGCAGACGCGGTGAACTGCACGACCGACTCGTGCGACGAGGGCGCCAACGCATGCGTGAACGCCCCCGACGACGGGGCTTGCGAGGACGGGGCCTTCTGCACGGTGGACCGGTGCGACCCGGTGACCGGCTGCGAGGCCGCGGACCTGGACTGCGCGGACGGGGTCGAATGCACGGCCGATTCGTGCGACGAGGGCGCCAACGCATGCGTGAACGCCCCCGACGACGGGGCTTGCGAGGACGGGGCCTTCTGCACGGTGGACCGGTGCGATCCGCTGGCTGGATGCGACAGCGCCCCGAACTCGTGCTCGGACGGTGTGGGCTGCACCGCGGACTCCTGCGACGAGGCGGGCGACGACTGCCTGAACCTCCCTGACGATGCTGCCTGCGATGACGGGGCGTTCTGCACGGCCGACGCCTGCGACGCCACGGCCGGATGCCTCTACGCCATCACCCCTTGCGCGGACGGCGTGGGCTGCACCGCGGACTCGTGCGACGAGGCGGGCGACGGCTGCCTGAACGTCCCGGACGACGCGTCCTGCGAGGACGGGGACTTCTGCACGATCGACACGTGCGATGCCATCGCGGGCTGCGAGAGCACGACGAACGACTGCGGCGACCGGTGGGCCTGCACCGCGGACTCGTGCGACGAGGCGGGCGACGCGTGCGTGAACGCGCCGGACGACGCCTTCTGCGAGGACGGCCTGCGCTGCACCACGGACGAGTGCTCGCCGGGCATGCTCTCCGATCCGGACGGGTGCGTGGCACAGGCCGTGATCTGCCCCTCCGACGGCCTGACGTGCACGAGCGACGAGTGCCAGGAGACGGGCGGCCTGCCCTGCTCCTACCCCGCGGTGGCCGGCGCCTGCGTGATCGCGGCCGGCTCGGGATCTCGCTCCTGCTACAGGGACGGCGATCCGAACCCGACGAACCCTTGCCAGGTCTGTGACGCGGACGCGAACCAGTACGCGTGGACTCCGGCCGCCCACGGCACGCGATGCACCGACGCCACGCGCATGACCATGCTGGACCACTGCGACGGTGCGGGCCTGTGCCGCGGCTGCCACAGGACCATGATCCAGCCCAGTGGCAACGGGCTCCCCGAGTGCTCGGACGGGTGGGACAACGACGGGAACGGGCTCGCGGACTGGCCCAACGACCCGACGTGCGCGGCCGCGGGCGGGGCAGAGGGCGGCCCCATGGTCCTTCCGACCGAGTGTTCGGACACCCTGGACAACGATTTCAACCTCCTCGCCGACTTCGGTGCGGACCCGGGCTGCTCGAGCCTGATCGACGACGACGAGGCCATGCCGCACCCGGACTGCAACGACGGCATGGACAACGACATGGACCGGCTCGTGGACTTCCCGGACGATCCGGGCTGCACGAGCCTGACGGACGACTCCGAGATGGACATGGGGGCGCTGATCACCGCTTGCTCCGACACGAGGGACAACGACATGGACGCGCTGGTGGACAGATCGGAAGAGC
>CAZGVR010000022.1:7791-15036 GCA_964528945.1 uncultured Myxococcales bacterium | reverse complement strand
GTCTTCCATCCCATCACAGGATTGCTTCTCGGCACGGTCTGGTGTCCTTCCGGCCCACACGGCCTCTGGTTCCTGAAGGATTGCGGGCAGTACTCCGGCGCGGACAATCCCTGCAACAAGCACACTTGCGATCTGAACACAAACACTTGCGTGATCAACAGGGGCGGATCCTGCGACGACGGGCTGACGTGCACCTCTCCCACGAGCCTTGGGTTCACGGATCTTTGCATTGACATGGCTTGGGAGATGCCTCCTTTCGCTGCTCCTGGTGTCTATGCCGATCCTTCTCCGTACTTCGGTAATTACCAGTACATATGCGAGGGGATTGGGTGGTCATGCGCAGAGGCCCCCTTCTGTACGTGGTCGGAGGCATATCCCTGTCGTGTCGGTGTAACCGGATCCGATTGCATGCAGGGCTGCGGCGATCCTACTGGATACGGCGGGCCAGGCATCTGCAATCATGTCGACGAGAACCCCTGGTACACTGGTTGCTACTACGAATTCAACGACCCATCCTGCGCGAGCGCATGCTCCGCAGCCACGCCCTGCAATGGTGTAGGGTGCAACGAGATCTCCGACACCTGTTTCAACGATCCCATCGAGGATTCCGAATGCCCCGCAGATGCGTACGCTTGTACGTTTGAATCCTGCGTTTTGCCTAGCGGGTGCGCAGGCAGGATAAGCGATCAGAGCCATCAGTGGTGCGTTGACAACATCGGCCCAGGATACGTCTGTGACCCGACTAGGGCACCTGACTCCTGGCATGGTTGTTTCAATCTTATATGAAGGGTACGAACGTGCATCTTATCCTGTCGAAGGGTCGTTCTGACTTCCTTTCGTTGTACATCACACTTGCGTTGGCATCTTCGTTATCGTCTTGCTATGGCTCTTCCATCAATCAACCGGATGCCGCATTCGACTCCGCCGTGGAACCCCTTCCGGATGCCGGCTGTGCGCATAGGATCTGTGATATATTGCCCCAGTGTGGTTGTCCAGAAGGGTATTTCTGTTCTTCGGTGGAAGCTTTCGGTAGACTTTGCATCCCTCCTGGAGCCGGTCTGGAAGGATCGATTTGCAGCACCTCTCTCGATTGCAGTCCAGGTCTAGTATGTCAGGTATCGCTGTGCCGCCGTGTTTGTTCACTCAATCGTGATTGCATCGATTCGAGCGCATGTTATTTCCATCGGGCCGAAGGGGAGGTAACGCTATGCAACATCGAATGCGACATGATGACATCCGATGGGTGCCCGTCCGGATTCCGATGCGATTATCGGACATCGGATGTCCTGGATGGGAGATTCTCCGACTGCGTGCGTCAACTTGGGGAAGGAAGGCTGCTCGATCCTTGCGCAAGGGAAAATGGAAGTGCTGACTGCGCAGCCGGGTACCTATGTGCCACGGATTCCGTTCACGAGTACTGCCTACCATACTGCGAGGGGGTTGGGGCCATCGACCCCGAATGCCCGACAGATTTACCTTGCTGCTCGTCCGCCATCACATTCTCTGTCGATGGAATAACTTTCGGCAGCTGCACTTCGCTGGAATACGAACCGTGCGAGTGAACTCCGATCGACCTCAGCGCTTGCGTCTTTGACTTGCAGAACGGATTGAATTGAGATACGTTCTGCAGGCCAGAGGCGGAATGACAGGGAACGGGTTCCGCCGCACCAAGACGAAGGCGGCGCCATGGAAGGGCAGCGGAACGGTCTTGCAGCGTACTTAGACCGGCTTCAATCCGAGGGGCGGTACGTGTTCACTCGCGACGAGGGCATGGCAGCGCTGGGGTGCTCCGCGGATGCGTTCAAGCTCGCCGTCCATCGGCTGGCCATGAAGAGGCGCATGGTCTCTCCCCGCCGGGGCTTCCATGTGATCGTCCCCGTCGAGTACCGCAGTGCGGGCGGTCCGCCGCCCGACTGGTACGTCGACGCGCTGATGGCCTTCCACGGGAAGCCCTACTACGTGGGGATTCTTTCGGCCGCAGCCTTGCACGGAGCATCGCACCAGCAGCCGCAGGAGCTGCAAGTCGTGACCTCCACTCCGCTGCGTCCAATCCTGACCGGCCGGGCCAGGATCCGTTTCTTCCAGAAGGCCGGGATCGCGGAGGTTCCAGTCTCGAGCGTGAAGACCTACACCGGCTTCATGCGCGTGTCGACGCCTGAGGCAACCGCATTCGACCTGTTCCGGTACCCACATGCTTCCGGCGGCCTCGGGAACGTTGCGACCGTCCTTGCCGAGCTTTCGGACCAGATGGACCCTGCCAGACTAGCCGATGCAGCGGCGCAGGCCGAGTCCGCGAGCGTGCAGCGGCTCGGGTACCTCCTGGACCTTGTGGGGCAACAGGCGCTTGCGGAGCCGCTGGCCGCGTGGGTCGATGAGCGTGGGGCCAGGACGTACCTCCTCCGCCCGGACCTCGAAGCTGGAGGTTGCGAGTTTTGCGAGCGCTGGCGCCTGGTGATCAACGAGAAGGTGGAGGCGGACCTGTGATCCCGCAAGCAGCCATCAACGCGTGGAGGTCGGTGGCCCCCTGGGCAACGGATGCACAGGTCGAGCAGGACCTGCTGTTGTCCCGGGTACTCGTCGAGTTGTTCCAGGACGGCAGCCTGGCGCAGTACCTGGCATTCCGCGGTGGGACTGCGCTTCACAAGCTGTACCTTGCGCCTGCTGCCCGCTACTCCGAGGACATCGACCTGGTGCAGGTGCAGGCGGGCCCCATCGGGCCTGCGATGAACGGGATCCGGGCTCGCGTCGACGGCTGGTTCGGAGCCCCTTCCTGGAAGCAGGGCCGCGGCCGCGCGACGCTCGAGTATCGGTTCGAGGCCGAGGCGAGGCCGGGCGCGCGGCAGAAGCTGAAGGTCGAGATCAACACGCGGGAGCACGTCCCGTGCCTTTCGCTGACCAGCGTGGAGCTGTCCGTGCGGAACCCCTGGTTCGGCGGCGCCGCCGCGGTTCCGACGTTTGCGCTCGACGAGATGCTCGGAACGAAGCTGCGAGCCTTGTACCAGCGCAAGAAGGGCCGCGACCTGTTCGACCTGTGGGAGGCCGGTCGAAGGGCAAAGGTCGATCCAGCCGAGGTCGTGCGCTGCCTGCTCCACTACCTGGACCTGGATGGCCACATCGTTTCCCGTGCGGAGTTCGAAGCCAATCTCGAGTCCAAGCACGACGACGCCCTTTTCCGCCGCGACATCGAGCCACTCCTCGCGTCCGGCCACGACTGGGATTTCGACGCCGCGTTCAGCTATGTCATGGACACATTCGTTTCCCTGCTCCCCGGGAAGCAGTTCAAGGGGTCGTTCGCCAGGACCCGGTAGATCAGTGAGCACAATCGGGATTGGAACCCGACTACCGTCGCAGCGCGTCCCTCACGAAGATGTCCTCGAGCGTCTCGCGGTGCGGGACCACGCTCACCACGCGGCCGCCCGCGCCGCGCACGCGGTCGATGATCACGTCCACGTTCGCGTCGCCCTCGACCTCCAGCTGGATCATGGCGCCGACCGCGGAGACCGACCGGGCGAGCCCGCGGATCTCGTCGAGCGCCGCGCCGGGGAGCCCCTCGGCCTCGATCACGGTCCGCCGCACCTCGGGCCTGAGCAGCTCGTCGAGCGTGCCCACGGACGTGACCACACCCCTGTTCACGATCGCCACCCGGTCGCAGATCATCTCGATGTCGGAGAGGATGTGCGACGAGAACAGGATGGTCCTGCCAGCGCGCTTCTGCTCGAGGATCAGCTCGCGCACGTCGCGCCTGCCGATGGGGTCGAGCCCGCTCATGGGCTCGTCGAGCACCAGCACCTCCGGGTCGTTGACCAGCGCCTGGGCCACGCCCAGCCGCTGGAGCATGCCCTTGGAGAACTTGCGCATGGGCCGGTCCCGCGCCTCGGCGAGCCCCACCCTCGAGAGCAGATCCTCGGCCTTCTTCCTGCGGGCGCCGTACCTCGTGCCGAAGAGCGACCCCGCGAACATCAGGTACTCGTACGGGCTCAGGTACTCGTAGAAGTACGGGTTCTCCGGCAGGAACCCGATGCGCCGCCTGATCCGGCCGTCCGGCACGGTCATGCCGAGCACCTTGACCGATCCCCGCGTGGGCCTGACCAGGTCCGTGAGGATCTTGAGCGTCGTGGTCTTGCCGGCGCCGTTCGGGCCCAGCAGCCCGAAGATTTCGCCGCCGCCGACCGTGAACGAGACGTCCCTGACCGCTTCGACCTTCCTCATGAAGAAGCCGAGGCGGAAGGTCTTCGCGAGCCGCTCGACCGCTATGACGTCCCGACCGCCCACGATCACGGCCGCCCGCCTGCCGCCCCGATCTCCCGGATCGCCATGGCCGCCGCCCGCGCGACCTCCTCGACCTCCCCGATGCCGAGCGAGTGGTGGAGGGGGAGGGCGACGCCCAGCCTGGCCACGCGCAGCGCGTTCGGGAAATCCTCGGGGTCCCGGGCGAACGCGGAGTAGGCGGGGAGCGCGGGCACGCAGTGGCTCGCGGGCCCTGCCTCGATCCCCTGGCCGCGCAGGATCTCCACGAACCGGTCGCGCCCGGCCTCGCCCGCGGCCTCGGGCAGCACGGCCGCCAGCGTCTGCCAGTTGGGCTCCGCGTCCCTCTCGACCTCCTGGAGCCTGATCTCCGGCGGGAGCAGCCCGGCGTAGACCCTGGCCAGCTCGCGGCGCCGCGCGACCATCTCCTCGAGCTTGCCGACCTGCACGACGCCCACTGCGGCCTGCACCTCCCCCATCCTCAGGTTGAGCCCGGGCGCCTCGAACCTGCCCGAGTCGTCAATGCCGTGGTTCCTGACTGCGCGCAGGGATCGCGCCATGCCGTAGTGCCCGGTGAGGACCATGCCTCCCTCCCCGGTGGTCACGACCTTGCGCGGGTGGAAGGAGAGGGCCGAGGCCTCGCCGAAGGACCCGCACGGCCGGCCCTCGAGCCGCGATCCCAGGGAGCAGGCCGCGTCCACCAGCAGGACCGCCCCGTGGCGCTTCGCGATCCTCTCGAGCTCGGGCGCGCGCGCGGGCATCCCGAACTGGTCGACGGCGACGAGGACCCTGGTGCGATCCGTCATCCGCCTGCCCACGTCCCTGGGATCGATGTTGAACGTCCCTGGATCCACGTCCGCGAACACCGGCGCGGCGCCGTTGAACACGGCCGCGGCCGCCGGGGCCGGGAACGTCAGCGCGGGCACCACCACCTCGTCGCCCGGCCCCACCCCCAGGCACCGCATGGCGGCCCACAGGGCTGCCGTGCCGCTCGAGAAGGCGACCGCGTGATCCACGCCGGCAAGGCCGGCCACGGCCTTCTCCAGCGCCTCGACCCGAGGGCCCCTGACGAGCCACCCGGACCCGAGCGCCTCCGAGGCCGCCGCGATCTCCCCGGGGCCGATGAACGGTCTCGCGAGGGGGATGCGGAAGGTCACCCCCTGGCCTTCGGGGCGGACGCGCCGCCGCGGGACTTCTGGGCCTCGGCGAACATGTTCCTCAGCTCCTCCTGATCGCTCGAGCGGCCGATGGCCTCGTCCATGCTGATCAGCCCGCGCGAGCAGAGGTTGAACAGGCTCTGGTTGAAGGTGAGCATCTGGTACCTGTCCTGCGCCATCTGCATGTGCGAGTAGATCTGGTGCACCTTGTCCTCGCGGATGAGGTTCCTGATGGCCGGCGTCGGGATCATGATCTCCAGGGCCAGCGCCCTTCCCGGGCCGTCGCTCCTCGGCAGGAGCTGCTGCACGATGACCCCCTGGAGCACGAACGACAGCTGGGCCCGCACCTGCGGCTGCTGGTGCGTGGGGAAGACGTCCACGATGCGGTTGATGGTCTGCACGGCCGTGTTCGTGTGCAGCGTGGCGAAGACCAGGTGCCCCGTCTCCGAGATCGTGAGCGCCGCCGAGATCGTCTCCAGGTCCCTCATCTCGCCGACCAGCACCACGTCGGGGTCCTGCCTCAGGATGTACTTGAGCGCGTCCTTGAACCCGACCGTGTCGGATCCGACCTCCCTCTGGTTCACCACGCACAGCTTGTTCGGATGCAGGTACTCGATCGGATCCTCGATCGTCACGATGTGGTGGCGCTTCTCGCTGTTGATCTTGTCGATGATGGACGCCAGCGTCGTGGACTTGCCCGCGCCCGTCGGCCCGCAGACGAGCACCAGGCCTCGCGGCTTGTTCGAGAGCTCCACGATGACCGGCGGGAGCCCGAGCTCCTCGAACGTCAGGATCTTGAAGGGGATGGCCCTGAAGGCGCCGGCCACCGCACCGCGCTGCATGAAGATGTTCGCGCGGAACCGCGACAGCCCGCGGACGCCGAACGACAGGTCCAGCTCGTTGTTCTGCTCGAACTTCACCTTCTGGTCCTCGGTGAGGATCGAGTAGCAGAGCTGCTTGGTCTCCTGCGGCATGAGCGGCGGGAGCTTGAGCGGGACCAGCGACCCGTCGATCCTGAGCTGGGGCGGCGTGCCGGTGGTCACGTGCAGGTCGGACGCGCCCTTCTCGATCATGGTCTTCAGGAGCTGGTGCAGGTTCGGTATCGATCTGGCTTGTTCGGTTCCCATGTCCTAGTCCGAGGCCGTGATCCGGACGACCTCCGAGAGGGAGGTCATTCCTTCCTTGACCTTGTTGAGGCCCGATCTGCGGAGCGTCTTCATGCCCTGCCTGATCGACTCCGCCTTGAGCTCCGCGGCGCTCGCGCCCTGGAGCACCATCTCCTTCAAGTCGTCCGTGAAGTTCATGACCTCGTAGATCGCGATTCGTCCGCGGTACCCGGTGTTGTTGCACTCGCGGCAGCCCGCCGCCGTGTAGCCCTGGAAGGTCCCGACCTCCTGCTCGGTGAGGCCGGCGGCCAGCGCCGCCTTCCGGGAGATGTCGTCGGGCTTCTTGCAGACCTGGCACAGCTTGCGGATGAGGCGCTGCGCGAGGATCAGGTTGGTCGAGGCCGTGACCAGGAACGGCTCCACGCCCATGTTGAGGAGCCTCGTGATCGTCGACGGCGCGTCGTTCGTGTGCAGCGTCGAGAGCACGAGGTGGCCCGTGAGCGCGGCCTTCACGGCGATCTCGGCCGTCTCGTAGTCGCGTATCTCGCCGACCATGATGATGTCGGGGTCCTGCCTGAGGAAGGACCGGAGGGAGGACGCGAAGTTGAGCCCGATCTCGTCGTGCATCTGCACCTGGTTGATCCCCGGCAGGTTGTACTCGACCGGGTCCTCGGCGGTGGAGATGTTGTGCGAGGTCTTGTTGAGCTCCGAGAGCGCGGAGTAGAGCGTGGTCGTCT
>CAZGVR010000022.1:5741-7781 GCA_964528945.1 uncultured Myxococcales bacterium | reverse complement strand
CTCCGCCGTGGGGTTGTGCGTGTCGATCCTGTGGAGCTGGGGGAGCGCGCTGTACAGGGAGGTGGTCTTCCCGCTTCCCGTGGGGCCGGTCACCAGGACCATCCCGTACGGACGGTAGATCGCGTTGCGGAACACCTCGAGCGGCTCGGCCTCGAACCCGAGCTTGGTCATGTCGAGCTGCAGGGAGCTCTTGTCGAGGATCCGCATGACGACCTTCTCGCCGAACAGCGTCGGGAGGATCGAGACGCGGAAGTCCATCTCCCGCTCCTTGCCGATCCTGAGCTTGATGCGGCCGTCCTGCGGGAGCCTGCGCTCCGCGATGTCGAGGCTCGCCATGATCTTGAGGCGCGAGACGATGGCGTTCTTCATGCGCATGGGTGGCTGCATCTCCTCGTGGAGCACGCCGTCCAGCCTGTACCTGACGCGCATGAACTTCTCGTACTGCTCGATGTGGATGTCGCTCGCGCCCTTCTTGATGGCGTTGAAGATTATCATGTTCACGAGCTTGACCACGGGCGCGTCCGAGCTCATGCGCTCGAGGTCGTTGACGTCGAGCTCCCCCTCCTCCTCGCCGCCCAGCTCGATCATGCCCTCGTCCATCTCGTTCAGGACGGCGGAGTAGTCGACCCGCTCCTCGTAGTACCGCTCGATCGCGGCCAGGAGGGAGGCCTCGGAGGCAACGACCGGCTCGACGTTGTACCCGGTCATGAACTTGATGTCGTCGACGGCGTGCAGGTTCGACGGGTCCATCATCGCGAGGATCAGCGAGGAACCGACGCGCGCGATGGGCAGCACAGTGTGCTTCATCGCTGTCGCCTTGTCGATGAGCTTCACGACCTCGTCGTCGATGTCGTACTCGGAGAGGTCCACCGCGGGCACCCGGTACTGCTGGCTGAGGAACTTGGTGAGCTCCTCCTCCGACAGTATGCCCTGCTTGGCGAGCGCGAGCCCCAGGGTGCCGCCCTGCTTCTTCTGGGAGTCCTGCGCCCCCCTGAGCTGCGCCAGCGATATGAGCTTCTCTCTTACGAGGAGCTCGCCGAGTCGTTCGTCGTTTGGCATTCCGGCGCGGGATAATACCAGAAAAACCGTGTCCCTTGCCAGGGGATCCGGCAGGCCCCGGAGTTGCGCCTGGTCCGGCTTCCTGCTTAGATGATGACCCGTGCCAGGCGTGATCGAGATGGATTCCGTGTCCAGGCGCTTCGGCTGGTCCTGGGCCGTGAGGGACGTGTCCTTCTCGGTTCCCGAGGGCTGCTTCCACGGCCTCGTCGGCCACGGCGCCTCGGGCAAGAGCGTGCTGGCCCGCATCGTCGGCGGCCTGCTACGGCCCGACCACGGGCGCGTGTCCGTCCTGGGCACGGACCTCGCCGGCCTGGGCGAGGTGGCCCTGCAGAAGGTCCGATCCTCGATAGGCATGCTCTTCCAGATGAACGCGCTCTTCGATTACATGACCGTTCGCGAGAACGTCGCCTTCCCGCTCCGCAGGCTCTCCTCCCTCCCCGAGCCCGACATCCTGGAGCGGGTCGAGGAGCGTCTCGCCAAGGTGGGACTCTCGGCCTTCGGCGACCGTTACCCCCAGTCCCTGAGCGGGGGCCAGAAGAAGCGGGTGGGGATCGCCCGCGCCACGATCGCGCGGCAGCCGCTCGTGGTGTACGACGACCCCACGGCCGGCCTCGACCCCGTGACCGCCGCCAAGATCTTCGAGATCCTGCGGGAGGAGCAGTCCTCGACCGGGTCCACGGTCCTCGCCATCAGCTCGGACGTGGACAGCCTGGTCAAGTACGTGGACCGAATCGCGGTCATGGATCACGGCCGGATGCGATGGCACGGCCCGCTCTCGGAGGCCCAGCTGGCGCCCGACCCGTTCGTGCCCGCCTTCCTCCGCGGCGAGTGGCGCGAGGGGAGCACGTGAGCCGGCTCGCCTCCATCCTGCTCGCGCCGGTGGTCTCGGTGGGGCACACGTTCGCGGACGTTTCACGCCAGACCGGCGGCATCGTCCTCCTGGGCCTGGGGATGATCAGCCTATTTTTTATCTTTCGCCTC
>CAZGVR010000022.1:2212-5731 GCA_964528945.1 uncultured Myxococcales bacterium | reverse complement strand
CGAGGACGCCGTCACCGGCCGGGTGGTCACGGTGGACCGCGGCCGGTACACGGTGTACCTGCCGGACCGGGAGGGGTTCCACTTCGTGACCGCCATGCGGGCCCGCGAGCTGCGCCGCAACCTCTACAACATGGGCAACAGGTCCTTGATCGTCGTGGCCGTGTCGAGCTTCTTCGTCGGCATCACCATGGTCGTCCAGGCGACCATCCTGGTGAAGGAGCTCGGCGCCTACTCGCTCGTGGGCTGGGGCGCGGCCTACCTGGTCCTTCGCGAGATCGGGCCCGTGTTCGTGGCGCTCATGTTCTCGGGCCGCGTGGGCGCGAACAACACGGCCGACCTCGCCACCATGGTCATCACCGAGCAGGTCGACGGCCTGCGTACGCTCGGCATCGACCCGATCTCGTACCTCATCGTGCCGCGCGTCATCTCCATGGTCGCCATGTGCTTCGTCCTCACGATCGTGGGGGACGCGGTGGCGCTCGGCGGATCCGTGATCATGGCGGACGCGCTCCTGGGCATCGACAGGTACGTGTTCTGGAAGGGCATCCGCGACCTCATCCACCTCTGGGACCTGTGGCTCGGCCTGATCAAGGGCGGGTTCTTCGGCATGATCATCGCCATGTCGAGCTGCTTCTACGGGATGAACGTGACGGGTGGAGCGCCCGGCGTGGGCCGGGCGGTGAACGCCTCGGTCGTGACCAGCGCCGTGGGCATCTTCGTGTCCGACTACATCATCACGACGCTGTTCGGGGGAGGCTGATCCGCCGTGGACCGATCCTCCCGCGCGACCGCCTCCCTCCCGCCCCATGCGGCGGACGCGGCCCGCCCGACCGGGATCCCCTGGTGGGAGGCCCCGCCCCGCTCCGTGGGCGCGGCGGCCATCTCCCTGTGGTCCGCGGGCACCTACCTGTGGTCCGTCTTCGTGCGCACCCTCTACTACACGTTCCGCGGCAAGTGGGTCGTGTCCGACGTCTGGAAGTACGGCCTGGACATCGGGAACCGCTCCCTCTTCTTCATGACCGTGGTCATGGGCTTCGTTGGGATGCTCTTCGTGCACCAGGCCGCCTACCAGATCGACCAGATCACCGGCGACCTCCACCTCGTGGGCGCCGCCTACATCGAGCTGGTCATCCGCGACCTCGCGGCGTCGATCGGCGCGGTCGTGCTCGCGACGCGCGTGGGCGCCGGCATCGCCGCCGAGATCGGCTCCATGGTCGTCACGGACCAGGTGGACGCGATGCGCATGTGCGGCGCGGATCCCGTGGACTGGCTCGTGGCGCCGCGCTTCGTGGCCTCGGTCATCGCCGGCACCGCGATCCTGATCATCACCGCGGTCGTGATGATCCTGACCGGCATGATAGCCGCCAGGGTCTACTTCGACGTGAACCCGATAGTCTTCCTCAACTTCGCCTACGTCGACTGGCACGAGTTCGGGACCGGCATCGCGAAGGCCGTCGCCTACAGCGCCTCCACACCGGTGGTGTCCGCCTACTGCGGGCTCTCCACCTTCGGCGGCTCCCAGGGCGTGGGATGGGCCACGACGCGCGCGGTCGTGAACTCCGCCATCGCCATCATCCTCATCGACGCGTTCATCTCGACGAGCGCGTACTTCGTGTTCTACTGAGGGACGGGCGATGATCCGCTTCGAGCACGTGACCAAGAGCTTCGGGAGCCTCAGGGTCCTCGAGGACGTGTCCGTCACGATCGACCGCGGCGAGGTGTTCTTCGTCATCGGCCAGTCGGGCGTTGGCAAGTCCGTGCTCATCAAGCACCTGGTGGGCCTGCTCAGGCCCGACTCCGGCGAGATCTGGATCGACGACGTGGAGGTCTCCGGGCTCGACGAGCGCGCGCTCGCCGCCATCCGCAGGAAGTGCGGCATGGTGTTCCAGCACTCCACGCTCTTCGACTCGCTGGACTGCCTGGACAACGTGGCCCTGCCCATCCAGAAGCACCGCAAGCTCTCGCTGCGCGCGGCCCGCGCCGAGGCCTGGCGCTACCTGGACCTCGTGCACATGCGCGAGTTCGGGAACAACTTCCCGTCCGCCCTCGGCGACGGCCTGCGAAAGCAGGTGGCCATCGCGCGCACGCTCACCATGGGCCCGGAGTTCGTGCTCTTCGACGAGCCCACGACCGGGCTGGACCCGATGTCCGCGCGCCGCGTGGACCACCTGATCCGCGAGCTCGCTGACGGCACCAAGGTCACCTGCGTGGTGGTGTCCCACGACCTCAAGTCGATCTTCTCGATCGCCGACAGGATCCTCATGCTCTACAAGGGCAGGACGCGGCTCCTCGGCACGCAGCAGGACTTCCGCGCGAGCGCCGACGAGGTCGTCCGCCAGTTCGCGTCGGGCTCGCCGCACGGGCCCATCGAGGTGTGATCGGATCCCGCCCGGCTATCGCCGGAAACGAACGTTACTTCCTTGCCGCCGAGCGGGCCCGACGGCCGGCGTCTCCTCTCATCGAGGCGAGATCGCCCTCCCACAGCCCGGATCCGGCCAACTCGAGGATCCGGCGCGCCCTGGCACGCCTCACGAAGTCCTCCATTGCCCTTGCCACGGCCCGCGAGTACGTCTTCTCGCCCGAGAGCCGCGTGGCCTCCTCGAGGAGACGTTCGTCCAGCACAAGATTCGTACGCTTCATGTGCATAGTGTGCGACGGTCCGGTCCGGCCGTCAAGCAGGGTCGTTCAGGGGATCCCTCACGATGAGCCCGGGAACCCTCAGGAACCGGCCGTCGTGCGTCCATATCTCGCGGGCGCCGTGCTCGCGAGCGATCGCTGCGATCTGCAGGTCGACGATCCTCGGTCCGCTCACTCCGAGCGACTCGGCGAGGGCAAGGAGGCGCCTGCCGGAATCCCGGCCGGGCATCAGGATCTCGATCCCACCGGTCTCGACGAGGCTCGAGATGAATCTTGATGCAGCCCCCGGAGTCGACGGCCTGCCCTAGGCGTCCGGGTGCGTGACCACGGTCCAGAACTCAGAGATGACCGGGAAGCAGATCCCGCAGCCGCCCGGCTCGTCGCAGGCAAGCTCGATGGCGCGGCGGGCGGCACCGTGCTCGGGAACCGCATCGCGATGGGCGTAGATCAGGATGTTGGAGTCGAGCGCGATCACCGATCCCTCCGGATCCACTCGTGCAACCGCTCCCTGTCGGAGACGTCCAGGCCGGGAGGCAGCCCGCCGTGCGCCGTGACCCACCTGATCTTCGTCCTTCGCCGTACGCAACCCGCTCGCCCTGCGAGGACGGCCCTCAGCCCCTCGTCCACCAGCGACCTGAGAGTACGGCGCTGCTCGGCCGCCCTCTTCTTCGCGGCGGTAGTAATCATCACCATATTCGCGGCCATGAGTTTCGACCCTAGGCTCATCTGGGATTCCATGACTCCGGAAAAGGAATGAAAGTATGAACGGGAAAAACGACTCTGGCGAGCAACCAAAGCCGGCTTCAGAAGGATTGCCGCTCGTCGAAAATACGGGGTCCTCGAGTCTAAAAATTCCAGAACCGGTCATCAAAACAAAACGCT
>CAZGVR010000022.1:523-2202 GCA_964528945.1 uncultured Myxococcales bacterium | reverse complement strand
CCGCCCTCTTCTTCGCGGCCACTAGCAGGTCGTCGGGGATGTCGATGGTCGTCTTCATACGGTAAACCATATAGCAATATTTATGGCTGTCAAGTATTCGTTCCCAAATGATGCCCCCGGAAGTAGTATCGCGGCGAACGCGCTCGCCTGGATGGCGTAAGGAGCAACACGAATGCGCAAGACATCATCGTTAGCCATGCCGATCGCGGCAATGGTCGCGGCGCTCGTGGCATTGGCCGGGTGCGGCAACAGGTCCACGCACGACGATCCCGACGCCCAGGAGGACGCGGACGTGGACTCGGCGGACCACGCTGGCGCGGACGCCGATGCCGACGCCGGGGACGCTGACGCTGACGCCGACGACCCCGGCGCGGACGCAGACGCGGACGAGGACGGCGCCACGGACGGCGACGCGGACGAGGAGGAGTGGGTGAACCCGGGCTGCGAAGCCGCGTCCAACTTCGTGGAGTCGAACCTCAGGCTCGAGCTCACGGTGGACCTCCGCGACTACGACACGGGACGCTTCCCCACGCGCGAGCGCGCGACCGTGACCGCGACCGCGCCGGGCGAGGCCCTGTCCTTCTTCGGGGAGAGCTTCGATATGGGCTGGGCGAGCGCGGGCTACGACTACGACAACCACCTGGCCACGTTCTGCACCGGGGCCTTCGCGGCAGGTGACGACGTGACCGTGGAGGCCGAGTTCGTGTCGCAGGAGGCGCCCTTCCCCATGGGCCTGCGCCGCTGGGAGGACTCGCACGGCCTGGTCGTAGGCCCGTCCACCGAGCCCTACTTCGCGCCGCTCTGGATCCTGGTGCCGCAGTCGCTGAACTGGATCGACGACGTGCACGACACGAGCCCTGCAGTCCACGATCTCGCCCTCACCGTGATTGCGCCCGACCCCTCCTGGACCGTGGTCGGCCCGGGCGGGCCCGGCATGCGCGACGGTAACGCCTGGACCTTCTCGCTCCCGGTCGTGCAGCCCATCTACGCCATAAGCTTCGCTGCCTCGCCCGACTACGAGACCTTCACCGTGGGCATCACGTCCTCGGGCGTGGAGGTGATCGGCGCCGTTACCTCCGGGACCCGCGCCGCGGCCGAGGCCTGCTACCCCGCGGCCATCGACACCATCGACTGGATGGAGGCGACCACGGGCCCATGGGAGTGGGGCGGATACCTCACGCTCGCCGAGATCCCGGGCTATGGCGGCGGCATGGAGCACTCCACCATAATCTGGTTCGGCTCGGACACGCTCGAGCCGGGCTTCCCGGGCGACTTCATCGTGGTGCACGAGACCGCCCACCACTGGTGGGGCGACTCGGTCCGTTTCTCGGACTGGCCGCACTTCTGGATCGCCGAGGGCTTCGACGAGTGGCACACGAACTACAACATCCTGGGCACCATGCTCTCGCCCGAGGGGTTCGACACCCTGAAGCTGTACTACAGGACCGAGGCCGCGAACCTGACCTACCCGGCATCTGCCGGGGATCCGGATCCCGGCCCCCTGCGCTTCGACGACGGGGACGACTGCCTCTCGCAGTGGATGAACAACATGAACCTGTTCTACGTGTACGGCGCGACCTTCCTGGAGATGGTGAACCAGCGGCTCATCCGCGACTTCTCGACCGACCTCAACACCGTACTCGCGGCCTGGTACGCGGAGAAGAGGCCCCAGCAGGCCA
>CAZGVR010000022.1:0-513 GCA_964528945.1 uncultured Myxococcales bacterium | reverse complement strand
CACAGCGCGGCGTCGTCGGCGCCGCCCGCAGCCCGTCCGCCCGACCCGCTCGCCCCGCTGCGCGCGCGCGGCACCGTGCACGGCGAGCCCATACGCATCCCCGCGTCCGGCAAGAGCCCCGAGCGTCTCCTCGCGTTCCTCGGCACCGAGACCGGCGATCCCTCGTACTGGGGCCCGCTCTTCGACGACTGGGTCTACACGACGCCCGCTCCCACGCTCGAGACCCGCAGCTACTCGTACTCGGGCGGCGTGGCGAGCGTGGACGTGCACAGGGTTGACGGCGCGGGCCAGGCGCTCGACTCGCTCGAGGTCGTGTTCGTGGACGGCGTGGACCTTTACCCCACCACCATCGACTTGCCCTCGGGAACGGACGTCGCCACAGCGTCGGTGACGATGCCGGCCGGGGATTCGGTGACTGCTCCGCCGGCCCGCAGCACGGTGACCATCGGGCTCTTTTGTCCCTTGCTCCGGTATTGGCGCAAGACGATGCCGCGTCCTTTATTCAGCCCGACC
>CAZGVR010000021.1:6335-15063 GCA_964528945.1 uncultured Myxococcales bacterium | reverse complement strand
TGGCCGCGGTGAGCGCGGCCGTGACGACCTTTGCGTGCGTTATGCTGAGCACCGGGCAGCCGGCGCAGCGTCCCAGGTACCGGACCACGACGACGCCCTCCTCCTCGCGGACCTCGACGACATCGATGCCGCCGCGGTCCACGGCGAGCAGGGGCCGGACCTCCTCCTCGATCACGTTCCTCACCGTTTTCGCGAGGTCGCCCACTCGCGGTGCGAGGCTAGTACATCCGGCGCCTATTTCCAAGGCTGCCGGCAGGCGCGGCCCCGGGGCAGATCGATGTGAAGCGATGGTGGTCGTCGGTGGAGGGGCGGACTACATCTCCGCGGCGATGGTTCCCAGCTCGTTGACGAGGAGCTGCTGGTTCTTCTCCATGGCGTCGACGAGCGAAAGCAAATCCTTGAGCCGCTCCTGGTACGACTCGAAGCGCTTCTTGGCCTTCTCCTCGAGCCTCAGCTTGGACATGTCTCCGAGCGGCATGATCCACTTCTCGGGCTCCGCGGACAGGTCGCCGGACCCCTCGACGTAGGGCGCGGGCTTCAGGACCTCGGCGACCGGCGTGCCCTCGTCGAACTGGATCTGGTAGCTCTCGACGCTTGGATCGAACGGCTGCGTCACCAGGATCAGGTTCGCAGCCATGATCTTCTTCTCCTCGGAGAAGGGCATGGGCTGGAAGATGACGCCGTAGTTCTTCTGGCTGAGATCCGTGATCTTGCCCTTCCACGCCTTCAGGGCATCGGAGTCGTTCTCGGACTTGGCCACGTGAGTGCGGACCAGATCGTACAGCTGGGCCCAGCTATCGGAGTAGGTGAACAGCGTGGGCACGGTTTCTCCAGTGTAGATCATGTAGTTCCGCCTGGCGATGTCCGTGAGCTGTATGGGCGGCGGGTTCGTCTTCGAGGTCATCTCCTTGAGCTTGACCGTTGATGCGGCGTCGTAATCCATGGTGGCAGCCTTGGCCTGCTGCGCCTGGAGGACCCGCTTCATGTCGGACAGCTTCTTCGTCGAGTTCTGGACCAGGCCGTAGAGATCGTTGCCGTCCAGGACCGCGAGCTTGCGAAGCTGCCGCTGGCTGCAGCCGCTGCCGAGCAGGGTCCCCAGCGTGAACCCCATGGCAAGGGCCAGGACCCCGATGCCGATGGCGAAGATCATGGACCTCTTCTGGGCCGCCTTCTGGTCCGCGGCCGTGACCGTCTCCTCCTCGGCCTTGTGCACGCCGAGGAGCGACGGACGGGCGAACGACTGCCGCACTGGGGCTGCCCCGAACGGATCCTTTGTCACGTCCACTGGCTTGGGCTGCTGCTGCTGGAGGAATGCCGGAGGCGGCGCTGCCGCTGGCCCGCCCAGGCCGGGCGGCGGACCCATCACCGGGCCGGGCTGGTGGCCGGGTGCAGCAGGACCGGGAACGCCCGGGATGGGCAGGCCCGGGCCGGCCGGCTTGGCTCCGGGAGCCCCGTCCTTCTTGAGCCCCAGGCGGGCCTTGAGGTCGTCGATGTCCGCGCCCGCTGGCTTCTTCTTCTCGTCGGCCAAGGCTGCCTCCTTCGTATGTAGAGGAATGGTCGGTAGCGCCCCCCCGTAGGGGCGCGGCCAAGCCAGAGCGTAATTACATCCACCCGGGAAAAAATGTCAACGCGACAGGCAGGTGCCTGACGAGGTAGGATTGCCGCGAGCCCCATGGAGGATGACCATGATCTCGATCGACTTGAACGGTGCTGTCAGGGGACCTGCAACGCCGGGTGCGGACATCGGCGACGTTCTCACGCTCTCCGGGAAGGTGGAGTCCTGCCTCGCGGGTCTGAGGCGCGGGGGGCCGTCGCTCGGATGGGTGGACCTGCCTCTCGACGGGGCAGGGGCTCGATCCGTGACCGATTGGGCTTCCTGCGTTCCGGAAGAGGTGAGGCAGGTGGTGGTCATGGGCATCGGCGGATCCAGCCTGGGTCCGCTCGCCCTGTACCACGCCATTCACTTCCCGGCCTCGATACTGCATGGGCCCGGATCCCCGGGGACGCGGCCGATCTGGTTCCTGGACAACTCGGATCCGGACACGGTCGCGGGCGTGCTCGATGCGCTCGACCCGTCGGCCACCCTCCACGTGGCAATAACGAAGAGCGGATCCACGGCCGAGACCGCGAGCCAGCTCATGATCGCCTGGGAGCGGGCAAGGGCCCGCATGGGCGATGCCGCCAGGGAACGCTTCGTGTTCGTGACCGATCCCGGAAAGGGTGACCTGAGGGCGCTTGCGGGCCGGCTCGGGGTGGCATCGTTCCCCGTGCCCATGGAGGTCGGCGGAAGGTTCTCGGTGCTCTCGGCCGTGGGCCTGGTGCCAGCGGCGCTCGCCGGAATAGATCCCGCGCGCATCCTGGCAGGAGCCCGCCAGGCCCGCGAGGCGTGCCTGGGCCGCCCGCTGGGAAGGAACCCTGCGGCGCTCCTCGGTACGCTCGCGTGGCTCCTCGACGAGGGGTCCGGGAGGAACGTGCACGTGGTCATGGCCTACGCGGATCGTCTCGCCCAGATTGGCGCCTGGTTCCGTCAGCTGTGGGCCGAGAGCCTGGGAAAGCGGCGGGAGGGCCGGCCAGCAGCAGGGCCGACGCCGCTTGACGCCAGGGGCGCGACGGATCAGCACTCGCTCCTGCAGCTCCTCGCAGAAGGGCCGGCGGACAAGCTCGTGATCTTCCTGGACGTGAGGTCGAGGAGGAGGCTGGAGATCCCAAGGGTGTTCGAGGACCTCCCCTCCTTCGGATACCTCGGCGGCCGGACCGTGGGCGAGCTGATAGACGCGGAGAGGCGCGGCACGGAGATGAGCCTGGCCGCCTCCGGGACGCCGACCATGACGATCTCCCTGGACGAGATAACGCCGGAGTCCATCGGCGGGCTCATGTACGTGCTCGAGGTCGCCACCGCGGTGGCTGGCCGGCTCTACGGCGTGAACCCTTACGATCAGCCCGGCGTGGAGCAGGGCAAGCAGCTCACCTGCGGCCTGCTGGGGCGCAGCGGCTTCGAGGAGAAGCGCGCCCTGGTCGCGTCCTTCGACGCCGCGCGCCGCCCCGAGCTCGTGGCCTCGATCTAGAGGCCCAGCCCTCTCCTGGACCTCCAGCGGGACTTGCCCGGATCCCTGTCCGCGAGCAAGCGGGCAGCCCCCCAGGCGGCGTTCCACGCCCCTTCCGGGCCAAGCCCGGGAAGCACCTCGTGCGAGCACAGGAACACGTTGCGGAGCCGCGTCTCGTAGTGCAGGCCGCACGCTCCCAGCGGGCCCGGGTCGTGCGCCCTGTAGACCGGCGGCAGGCACCGCCTGGCCGCGGCCGACGGGTGCTCCTCTCCCGAGGCCGCGGCCTCCTCGATCTCGCGGATGGCCGCGATCGGCCTCTCCTCCTCCACGAACTCTTCCAGGAAGGGGATCACCGTGTCGAGCTTGCGCCGCACCTCTTGCGCATCGCCTGCGAGGTATCCGCGATCCTCGACGACCCGTCCGTGGGCCACGTGGAACGACGCCAAGAGGTAGGCGGTGCCTGCGGCTGGGCCCGGGCCGGTCTCGAGGACGACGAGACCCGGTCCGGGCCTGGGCGCGTCGCCGTCCAGCAGTGCGTAGACGAGCCTGGCCATGGGATCCGGGAATATCTCCCCGCGGACCACGAGCACGAGCGTGGCGATGTGCCCGGCGACCTCGAGATCCCCGGCGTGGAGCAGCCCTCCGGCCGGCGGACGCCCGTCCTCCCTCAGCAGCCTCTCGAAGGACGTGGCCTCGACCCCGCACACGACCTGGTCGCAGCCGACGGCGCTCTCGTGCCCCACGAGC
The DNA here is from genome assembly GCA_964528945.1 of uncultured Myxococcales bacterium. Lineage (GTDB taxonomy): Bacteria > Myxococcota_A > Polyangia > DRWM01 > DRWM01 > CAZGVR01. The sequence goes on along the minus strand of CAZGVR010000021.1, from coordinate 11,272 downwards.
TTCACCCAGACCGCCCGGCCGCGCTGGACCTCGATCCACTCGACGCGGTCCTCCGGCTTGGACTCGCCGCGCGAGTTCTCGACGCGGCCCAGGAGGACGCGGCGGATCTCGTCGAGCCCGCCTTCGATGGCGACCATCCGCCTGATGGCCCGACCGTGCCCCAGGGCCACGTGCGCCGGCGCTATCTGGCCGCGCTCGAGCCTGCTCCAGGGAACGACCTGGGCCATGACGCAAGCCCCCAGCCGCGGCGATGACTCGAGCGGCTCGAGCAGCCGCGAGCCTCGACCGTCCCAGCCGAACCTGGTCGCGGCGAGGGTGCGCTTGAGCCTCTGCCTCTCGATGAAGCCCCTGGGCGGGATCACGCCCCCGCTCCCGGTCGCGACATCGATGGAATCCAGGTCGCCGGGAAGCTCCTGGTAGAACGCGGCCGCGGCCGCCCTCTCGGCCGGCATCTCCCGGGCGAACTCGGCCGCGAGGCGATCCGGATCCGCGGGAAAGCCGATGCGGCACCATGGTGTCACCACCTGGAAGAGTGGATCCACGGGCTGCTCCTTGCGGCGCACTACCTGCGCTATCCCGAGCTCGGTGAGGATGCGCCTCGCGACCGGCGAATCCAGCTCCGCGGTCACCGAGCGGGAAGGCCCCTCGCGAGGCTCGCCGCCGCCGACCACGAGCACCCGAAATCCCCTCTTGCAAAGGAGCGCGGCGCACGCGGCAGGCGCCAGCCCGGCCCCGACGACGACGACATCGTAGTGCTCCTTGACGATCACAGGATGACCGTGGGCTCCTCGCCGGCCCGCTCGACGATCCGCCCGGCCACGAAGCCCCTGAACCCGGCCTCCCCGAGCGCGCCCAGCACGCGCCCCTCGTCTCCGGCGCCAACGACGAGGACCAGGCCGATGCCCATGTTGAAGGTCCTGTCCATCTCCCCGGACGGGACGCCGCAAGAAGCTATGGCCCTGAACACCGGGGGCGGCTCCCAGCTCCCGCGGTCGAGGAGGGCCGCAGTGCCGCGCGGAAGCACCCTTGGCACGTTGCCCGGCAGGCCGCCGCCCGTGATGTGGGCGATCGCCTTCACGCGCGCGGCGCGGCGCGCGGCCTCGAGCTCGTCCACGTAGATCCTGGTAGGCTCGAGCAGGACGTCCGCGATCGATCGTCCGGTGCCGGCAAGCTCGTCGCCCAGGTCCCGCCCCGGGTCCTCCCACAGGACCTTGCGCGCCAGGGAATAGCCGTTCGAGTGAAGCCCGGTGGAGGGCAGGCCGATGATCGCGTCGCCCGGACGCACCTCCCTGCCGTCCACTATCTCGTCACGCTCCACCACTCCGACCGCGAAGCCTGCCAGGTCGTATTCGCCGGGCGCGTACATCCCGGGCAGCTCGGCTGTCTCGCCTCCGACGAGAGAGCAGCCGGCGATGCGGCACCCGTCCGCGATCCCGCGGATCACGTCCTCGGCCACGCCCACGTCGAGACTGCCGCACGCGAAGTAGTCGAGGAAGAAGAGCGGCCTCGCTCCGGTGCACAGGACGTCGTTCACGCACATGGCAACGAGATCGACGCCTATGGTCGAGTGCCTTCCCGCGGCCTGTGCGACCAGGAGCTTGGTCCCCACGCCGTCCGTCCCGGAGACGAGCACCGGCTCCCTCATGCCAGCAGGGACCCTCACGAGCGAGGCGAACCCCCCGACCCCTGCCATCACCTCCGGCCCGAGCGTGCGCCGCGCGAGCGGCCCGATGCGGTCGACCAGGTCGTCCCCGGCATCGATGTCGACTCCGGCATCCTTGTACGTGACCATGCGCCCTCCCCGGATCACTCGAGGTCCAGGATCGTCCAGAGCCCGGCTTCTCGCACCAGCGTCGCGTGCCCGTCCGGGTACATGAGAGATGCCTGGTTGCCCTGGACCACGATCTCGTCGCCGAGGTGCGCCTCGAGGACCTTGACGATCCGGTCCATCGTCTCCTTGCCCGGCGACTCGCTCCAGTCCTTCTCGAGGATCGCGGCGTCGTCGCCGGTCTGGTACTGGGGCGGCATGAGCCGCGCGAGCACGTCCCAGCGCTTCGCCTCGTATGCCTCGACGAAGGAGGCCAGCGCCTCCCCGGGCGTCGTCTGGCCGTAGAACGTCGTAACCGGCGTCTCGATGGTCCACCCTCCGTCGCCGAGAAGGAGGAGGATCTCCGTGCCGTCGTCCAGCACCAGCCGGGCGCGGTACTCGACGGTCGGGTTCTCCACCGCCTCCCCGAGCAGTGCGACGAGGGCCGCGACACCTTCCGGGTCCGCCTCGAGCGCCATGGCCAGATCGGCCGCCGAGATCGACTCGCGCTGGTCCTTGGAGAGGGCCTCCCATGCCTCCTCGAACTTCCCCTGCTCGAGCTGTTCCCGTATCGAGGCAATATCCTTCTCGATGGCGTGGGTGCCTCCTCCGCAGGACCAGAGGGCGGCGGCGAGCGCCGCTCCCGCGAGGCCCGCTCTCGACCGGAGCATCATCGGGCCGAGCGTATACGCCGCGACCCGGCCTGTCAAACCAGGTGGTTGAAGGCGAGGGCGCCAGGGAATAATGTGTCGCAAGGGAAGGATGAGAGCGAGCACGCACCGGGCCGGGACGCACGGATGGATGGTCCCGGTCGCACTGGGCCTGACCATCTCCGGCCTCGTGGTCGCCATGCTGCTCGCGCGGGGGGAGGGCTCCGGGGGGCGGCCATCGGGCACGGCCACCGTGGTAGAGGGCCCCATCTCGATATGGGGCTGCCTGCTGCCGGGCGGACCCGCCCAGATCCTCGTGTTCGCGAGCCCGGCGACCGGGGAAAGGCTCATGGGCGCGGCCACCGTCGATCCGGATGGATGCTTCCTCATCTCCGGCCTCTCGCCCGGCATCCACCACATCGTGGCCTATGGGCCCTCCTCCACCCTGGCCTCGAGGACGACCACGCTGGCGGGCCGGGGAACGGCCGGGCCTTACGTCCTCGTGCTCGAGCCGCGCCAGGTCATCGAGGGAAGCGTGACCGGGACCGACGGGGCACCAGTCGACGGGATCATGGTGTGGACCATGCCCGAGCCGTTTCCCGGGGATCCCACGAAGCCGGTGCCATGGTTCCCGGCGGCGACGAGACCGGAAACGAGCGCCGACGGCAGTTTCCTGGTGACCGGCTCCCTGCCCGCCGGCATCGTCCGCCTGACTGCCTGGGCCGAAGGATGGCTCGTCTCGGAGCGATCGCGCGTGGTGGTGCCGGGCCCGCCCGTGCGGATCGTCATGGTGCGAGCGGCGAGCATCGACGTGGCCGTGACCAGGCAGGCGGAAGGGGGCGGCACGTCCCCGGTCCCGCAGGCACGGGTCAGGCTCTATTCCCCGGGCCAGGGAGCTCTCGCCGAGACCGTCGCAGACCAGGGCGGCATTGCCTCCTTCCCTGGCCTGCGGCCCGGGAAGTACGTGGTGGACGCGTCGGCCGGAACGGAGATCACCTACGTGCCGCTCGAGCTCACCCTCGCCGAGGGCGAGTCCGCGAGGGCCGAGGTGACGGTCGGGCCGGGCAGGATCGTGGAGGGTGTGGTGATGGACGGGGCCGGATCCGAGCCGGTCGACGGGGCCTGCGTCGTGTTCTCCGGCAGGAGCGAGACGGGCCGGATCTCCTGCTCGGGCACGGATCCCATGGGAAGGTTCAGGATCGTCGGGCTGGCCCCGGGCAAGTACGCGGTCGTGGTGCAGGCGCCGGGATGGCTGAGGGCGCGGCTGCCTCTCGTCAACGTCCTTGCCGGTCAGGACACCGGCGACATCACGATCGCGCTGCTGAAGTCGCGCACCCTGACCGGCCGCGTGACCGACGCTTCGGGCGCACCCGTCATGGGCGCCAGGGTCTTCACTGACGAGGCTGCCAGGCTCGGATCGGACCTCTTCACGGGATTCCTCGACATCCACCTGCCCGATGCCGCTCCCACGGGTCCCGGCCTGCTGCCCATGGGCGAGCTGGGCGTGACCCTGGGACCCGTGCCGCCCCTGCCGCTCGAGCCCGGTCCGGTGGCCGCGCCCAGCGCGGCTGCCGGCAGCGAGCTGCCTCCCGGATGCGGCTGCCTCGAGGGCGGCGGAGGCCAGGAAGGGCGAGGCGGCCGTACCGACGCCGCCGGGGGGTTCGTGCTCGAGGGCATGGCGCCCGGCGAGGTCGTGCTCGTGGTCGTGCACCGCGACTATGCGACGCTGAGATCCCTGCCCGTCATGGTCCCGGTGATCGCGGATCCCGACCCGGTCGAGCTGATCCTGGATCCAGGCGGCGCGGTGGCGGGGCGGGTGCTGACCCCGTCCGGAGATCCGGTGCCTGGCGCGGTCGTCTGGATCGAGGGACAGTCGACCTTCCTGGCCGAGCCGATCCCCGTGGATGCGAGCGGCGCGTGGGTCGCGAGCCACGTGATCGGCGACGTGAAGATATCGGCGTCCTGCAGCGGCTACTTCCCGGCCTCGCGGTTCGTGACCGTCGCGTCCGGCACTTCGAGCGCCGGGGTCGACATGGTGCTGGATCCAGAGGGCGAGCTGGTCTCGGCCAGGATATTGAGCGCCTGGGGCCAGCCCCTGCAGGGCGCGTCGGTTTCCGTCACCTCCTCCGGCGGATCCGGGGCATCGGCCCGGACGAGCACCACGGACGGGGACGGCGTCGTCTCCTTCCCGTCGCTTCCTGGCCCGGCGTGGAGGATCGCGATCTCGCATCCTGGCCACCTCACGGCAACGCTGCTCGCCGCCCCGTGGACGCCGTACGACGAGCCCACCATATCCCTGGAGCAGGCGGCCGGCGTTTCCGGCACGGTCAGCAGCTCGTGGAGCTACCTGGGCGTGGAGTCGTTCACGGTAGCGGTCGAGTGCGAGGGACACGAGCCCGTGAAGAGGTCGTTCGACTCAGGCGTGTTCGTGATGACCGACGTCCCGAAGGGCGAGTGCACGCTCGTCGTGACGGCCGAGG
>CAZGVR010000021.1:0-6325 GCA_964528945.1 uncultured Myxococcales bacterium | reverse complement strand
CCGGCGCGCGGGTCGAGGTCGGCCTGCCTCCGGGGGACGGGCCGTCGGACGTGACGCTCGAGGACGTGGCCGTCTGGCTCGACCCCCTGGATCCCGGGCGCTGAGTCGGACGCACAACAGCCCGCATTCACGGGCTTAATTGAGGTGGTAATGGCCAGTGCCGCGAGTATAATGGGGTTCGCATGATCAAGATCGGCTGCGCGGATTTCCCCATTCCACCCTCCAAGTACTTCCAGGAGTGGAGGCTAGTCGAGATCCAGCAGACCCTCAACCTGTTCCCGGGCGAGGGGACGGTCCAGCGGTGGCTGGCCGAGTCGCCGGCCGGGTTCGAGTTCGTGGTCGTGGCATCGCCGCTCATAACCCACGACCCGGGAAGCCCGAACCTGAGGTACCAGGACCTGCCGCGCGTGAAGGGCCACAACGCCTACGGCTCCTTCAGGCTCACGGAGATAACCATGAAGGCCCTGGAGAGATCCTACGGCCTGGCATCGGACCTCGGGGCGCAGCTCGTCCTTTTCCAGACGCCGCCGGAATTCACCTCCTCGCGCGCGCACCTGGACCAGATGAGGAAGTTCTTCGAGGAGGTCGACCGCAAGGACTTCACGTTCGTGTGGGAGGCGCTCGGCAACTGGGCCCCGAAGACCATCCTCAAGGTTTCGGAGAGCCTCGATCTCATCCCGTGCGTGAACCCCATGGGGTTCGATCCCCTGCCCGAGGGCCTCACCGCGTACCTGCACATGAGCGGTCCCGCCGGCCACAGGTCCAGGTACGAGGAGGAGAGCCTCGCCGAGCTCGTGAAGATCTGCAGCCGGTTCGAGGAAGTCTACTGCGTGTTCACGAACGTGGACATGCACAACGACTCGCTTCGCCTGCGCAAGCTCGTGGAGAAGCGCTAGCCGCCCTGCACCTTCCATACGAGGGCGGCGTGGCCCAGCGCCCCCGTGAACACGAGCGAGAACGAGCGTATGCCCGGGACGACCACGGCCTGGCCGCCCGGATCCGTCCGAGGGAACCTCAGGACGAAGACCTTCCTGTAGACCGTGATGTAGGAGAAGTAGGCGGTCATCATGGGCGTGGGCTTGGACACGCGCTCTATCTGCGTGGGACCCACGCGCACGCCCTCGTCGTTCTCCAGGTAGATCGCCCATGGGGACTCCGCGGCGCCCAGGTCTGCCCACCTGTCCCGCGTGGCCGTGGTCGCCACCACGAACTCGTTCCCGGACTCCCAGGCCGCCCGCTCGGCGGCGAGCAGCGCGTCCCTGTCAGCGGCCGAGTACTCGTAGTCGTCCGCGACGCGCTCCACGTATGCCTGCCGGAACTCCCAGGACTTGTACGTGGCAGACACGGTGAGGCTGTTCTCGAGCGAGTCCATGTTGTAGATCTGCTTGTCGCGGGTCCACCTCTCGAACACGCGCTCGTAGTCCCGGCTGCCGAAGCTCCTGGCCGCGTCCGAGAGGCTCACGGGCAGCGGCCCGCACCCCATGAGGGCCGCGGCCGTGGCAACGAGCGAGGCCGCGAGCCGTGCGCGCATGCTCCTAGTCCGCAATGAAGTCCTTCCTCGTGTAGATGGACTCGAGCGGGACGCCCATGGCCTCGATGCCCTCGCGCCCTCCCTCGAGCCGGTCAACGAGCACCACCGCGCCCGCCACGGAGAGCCCGATCCGCCGCGCCTCTTCTATGCCGAAGGCGAGCGATCCCCCGGTGGTGAGCACGTCCTCGACCATCACCACTCGCCCACCGGGCCGTATGCCCTGGAGACCGTCCATCTTGTCGGCCATGCCGTGATCCTTCCGGCTCTTGCGCACGTAGAAGGCGTTGAGCGTCAGGCCACGCGCGTGCGCGACCGTGGAGCAGGCGCTCACGAGCGGGCACGCGCCTATGGCGACGCCTCCGATCCCGTCGAGCGGCGCGAACCTCCCGAGGGCATCGAGGACCAGGTTTCCCGCGAGGTTGTGGCCCTCCGACCTCAACACAGTGGCCTTGCAGTCCACGAAGAAGTCCGAGCGGCGGCCCGACGCCAGCAGGAACTCGTCCTTGGCCCCGCGCCTGAAAGAATGTGCCCTCAGGAGTTCCAGGAGTCTCTCGCGCATGGTGGGGTCACCTCCCGTCCCTGAGGATCGCGCCGGGGCTGACCAGGACCTGGCTCCTGTCCCCGGTAACGGTCGGCGGCCTCTGGCTCCTTGCCGCCCGGTCTCGAGACTGGGTCGCGTGCCCCGGCTCGGGCTCGCGCGCGGGCGCACGAGCCGGCTCCCGCGCCGGCCTGGACGGCTCGTCCGCGGCGGCCCGCATCGACTGGTCTGCGCCGCTCGCGGTCCCGAAATCGAGCGCAGGCGCGATGATGCGGCCCGAGACCGTTGCTCCCTGGCCAACGGTCACGACCTCGTCGGAGGTTAGCACGCCGGTCAGCCGTCCTGCGACCGAGCCGCCGCTGCAAGTGGCCTCCCCGGTCAGGCTGCCGCCCTCACCGATGACCAGCCGCCCGGACACGAGGACCTTTCCCTCGAGGATTCCCATGATCTCCAGGTCGCCCTCGACCTGGAAGCTTCCCCTGACGGTCACACCCTTGTCGATCAGCAATTCGGATCTCCCTGTGAGCAGCCGAGTCTATCCTCGCGAAGTTTCCATTTCAATGCCGGGCGTTCCGGGATGTCAAAGGGTGTCCTTCGAAGGAGATCCGGAATGCCGTGTTCGGGACCGCAGGAACTCGGGAGCGATCGGCGTGTCCAAGACCCGGGCGCGCAACGGCCGGAGGACGGCTGGCAGGAAGCGCGGGCGATGTAATACTTGGAGAGGTGGTAGTCATGGCGAACGCCGGAAACACTGGTGCCCAGGCTGCAATACAGGCAGGCGCCCAGTCGCTGCGGACCACGGGCGTGCGGCGCGTGCAGCCGCAGACGCCCGTGCTGTCGAACCTGCCCAAGGTGCTCAGGATAGGCTTCCTGCAGAGCGGGAAGATCATCGAGGAGCAGGTCATAAAGCGGCGCGAGAACGTCACGATCGGCCAGAGCGAGAGCAACCACTTCGTGGTCGCGCACCCGCAGATGCCCGGCAGGAGCGTGCTGTTCGAGCTTCGCTCGGGCCAGTACTTCCTGAACGTGAGGCCGTTCATGGGCGGGAAGATGTCCTCGCCGCAGGGCGTGGTGGATCTTGCAGGCGGGGCCGCCCGGCGCATCCCGCTGGACGATTCGAGCAGGGGCAAGGTCACGATCGGCGAGACCACGCTCCTCTTCCAGTTCGTGGTGCCGCCGCCCGTGCAGCCCAGGCCGCAGCTTCCTGCCACGGTGCGCGGCGCGTGGATCAAGGCGTTCATCGGGCTCTTCACCATGCAGGAGGGCCTGATCGGCTGGACCTGGCTGATCACGGGCGGGGCGTCGATCGCGTTTTGCATCTACTTCAACGTGCACGACTGGCCAGTGCAGGCCACGACGTTCGACCTGAACAACAAGTGGCTCGCGCTCGTGGTCGAGGCGCCCAAGGTTCCCGAGGAGGACGAGGGCGCGAAGAAGGCAGAGGGCGAGGGGACAGAGGGCGAGGGCGAGACCGAGGCCGAGGACGAGAAGCCGACCAAGACCGCGTCCAGCCAGTCCGAGAACAAGGGGCCCAAGACGCCGCTGACCGCGGAGCAGAAGGCCGCGCTCGAGGCCCAGAGGGTGGCGCGGCTCAAGGCCGCGGTCAACAACGCAGGCATCCTTGCAGCGCTCGGGTCCGTGGGCGGCGATGCAGAGGGCCAGGCCGGGGCAGACCTGCTCAAGGGGTCGGGCGTTGCTTCGGACATCGACGGCGTCGTTGCCAAGGTGGGCAGCTTCAAGACGGCAGGGGCCGGTGACGTGGGCGGCGGCGGTCTAGGCCTTGCTAGCGCCTCGGGCGGCGGCGTGGCGGCCGAGCTCGGCGGTGGAGTGGGGAACGCCGGGCCTGCGACCGGCACCGTGGATTCCGGGCCCGGGCCCACCGAGAAGAAGGTGAAGGGCAAGGCAACGGTCGGGGCCGGCGACGAGACCGGCGGGACCGGGATCCTGGACTCTGCCAAGGTCACGAAGACCGTGCGCTCGAAGATGTCCGCGCTGCAGAACTGCTACGAGAAGGCGCTGAACAAGAACCCGACGCTCGAGGGCAAGATCTCGGTGAAGTTCACGATCGGGACGTCCGGCCGCGTGACGAGCGCGAACGCCTCCAGCGACTCGCTCGGGGACGCGAGCGTTACCACGTGCGTGCTGGACAAGTTCAAGGGGTTCGTGTTCGACAAGCCCGAGGGCGGATCCGTGGAGTACGTGTTCCCGATCGTGTTCAAGCCGGGCGGCTAGACCGCCTCAGGACCGCCGACACCGCGGCCATCCGGGATACCCGCCGAACGGGCCAGTCAGTCGGCATCGGGCGGATCGAAGACCCCGTTCCCGTTCGCGTCGACCCAGATGGGGTTGGTGATCGCCCATGGCGTGACAGCCGGCCTTTCCGGCAGGACCGGCGCGTACGTGACCGTTCCCCGGGCGATGGCGATGACGTACGCGTCGGAGGACAGCTTGAGGCCCACGCTGGTGTCGAGCAGCTGGGGCTCTGTCGACAGCTCGCCGCCCGCGGGCTTGGCCACCGGGATCGGATCGCCGTAGCGCTTCCCGTTCACGAGGATCTCGATGGAGTCGACCCTGGTCCAGGCCGCAGACTCGAGGTGCACGGTGATCTTGGGGGACTTGCCTGCCTTCTTTGCCGTGCCTCCGACCCCCACCTTGCCGATGCCGATCGTCAGGAAAGGCCCGCTCGAGACAACGGCCGCTCCTCTCGCGATGGCCTCTGCGATCCCGGCGGGCCCGAGGCTGGCCGGATCGTCGCCTGCCACGAGCAGATAGGTCCTGGGATAGCCGGGCTCGTCGCCTGCCACGGACGTGGAGCCCGAGCCGCCCAGGGCAGTCACCGGGTGGCCGAGCGCGAGCAGCCTGAACCAGTCGAGAAGCACGGCCTCGCGCTCCTTCACGCCCTTTCCGCTCCAGATCTCGATCCCGACGATCCCGAACGAAAGCACGGATTCTATCTCGGCGCGGGCAGCGCTCCTGTCGAACCCCACGAGATCGAAGTATCCGGCCGCCGGATCCCGCGGCTGGTGCGCGATCACCAGGGCCGCGGTCTGAGACCCTGCGCCAGCCTGGCCGGCGGCCTCCAGGATGTCGTCCACCGACACGTTCCTGTACTGGAAGGCTCCTCCGTTCCACACATCCTCGTCCGGCTCGAGCTGCAGGATCCCGAACCTGCCGACCGGTTGCCCAGAGAGGTCGGTGACCAGTTCCTCCCCGGAGACGAGGAGCATGCCCGGCTGGGCCGCAACGCTTCCGCTCACGACGTTCACGTCGGTCAGGGCCGCGACCTCGATCCCCTCTGCCCTGTCCGAAAGGATCCTGTCACCCGTAGCGAGGCAGGAGTCCAGGCTCTTCATCGTGTGCTGGTGCAGATCCGCGGCCACCGCCCCTTCGGTCTGGATCACCCTGACGATCGAGGGCGAGATCTCGACCTCCTGCCCGGCCACGACCTCGACCTCGGTCCTGAAGAGCGCGTGCTCTGGCCCGCGAGAGGCCCACACCCGGTACTTGCCCGCCGGGACCGGGATCGCGGCAGAGCCGTCGACCAGGACCACGTTGCCCTCGACCCGGCCGTCGCAACCGTGGCCCAGCACCGGATCGGGCGTACCGCCCACGCCCTCCAGCACCACGCGGGCAGGGCCGCCATCGGCAACGCGGATCGCCATGGTCCCCACGGCCGGCGCCGCCGGCACGTCGGGTGGCGGTTCGAGCACGCCCTGGATCTCGGCGGCGATCGCTGCGATGTCGGCCGGCGATCCGCCCTCGACGACCGCCAGCGCGCGGCGGAAGCCGACCTCGCTCTCGCGCTCCACGGCGACCAGCCCGACGTTGACGAGGGAGGATCTCCCCAGCACCTCTCCCCACATGCCTCCCTCGGGCGAGAGGTACCCGTACTCGGCGCCCTCGCCCTGGCCGGCGATCCAGCCCGCCTCGAACTTCCCCTCTGCCGCCGTTCCAATCCCGGGCAGCACCATCTGGGCACCGTGCCACGCGATCACGTCGCCCACCGCGAAGTCGATCACGTCCGCGAGCTCGTGCTGGTTCGCGAGGGTCGTCTCCATCCACAGGACCCTGGCACCGCCCGCGAGGCGGTAGCGCGTGGTCACCTTGAGCCAGGGGTTCCGCGAGTCGTAGCCCACGACCACCAGCTCGGCGCTCCCGTCGGCGGCCCGACCCGGGGTGGCCGTGTCGTAGACCGCGCTCCTCGTGGGATCCGCGCCAAGCATGAGCGTCACCTGCCCGAGACGGTCCACCGCGCC
>CAZGVR010000020.1:12211-15122 GCA_964528945.1 uncultured Myxococcales bacterium | reverse complement strand
GCACTTGGTGCCGTTCAGGATCCAGCCGTCCCCGTCCCTGGTCGCGGTCGTGCGCGTGCCAGCGAGGTCGGATCCGCTCTGGTCCTCGGTGAAGCAGATGCACGCGATCTTCCTGCCCTGTATCAGCGGCACGAGCACGCGATGCTTGATCTCGTCGCTTCCGAACCTGCCGATGAAGTAGGTGCCCATGAGCATCTGCACCGTGACGGACATGAAGAAGCCCGCGCTGCCGCGCGCCAGCTCCTCGAAGAACATCATGGAGGTCACGGTGTCGGCCCCCATGCCGCCCCACCTCTCCTCGTGCCTGAGCCCGAAGTACCCGAGGCCGGCCAGCTCGTCCCACAGGTCGCCCGGGAACTCGTCCGTCTCGTCGATCGGGCGCACGCGCGGCCGGACGAGCCTGTCGACCGTGTCCCTGACCTGGCTCCTGAAGAACTCCTGCTCCCCTGAGAAGCGGAAATCCATGGATCCACCTCCTGAATTGGGCCCTGTGATATTCGGATGGAAGGGGCCCGGGGTCAACCTCCGGGCCAGAGCCTCGAGAGCAGGCTCTCGGGCCGCCCGGGCTGGGCCACGGCCCCGGCCTCGGCCCTCCGCCTGGCGTGGTCCCTCACCTGGTGCAGGAACGCCTCGAGCATGGCCTTCTGGCTGCCCTCGACCGACGAGTACATGAGGTTCGTGATTGGTATGCCGTGGTGGTCCTCGCGGATCCTGGTCGTGATCGCCGACGACACCGTGCCCAGCATGCAGTTGAAGCAGACCGCGTTCAGGATGCCCGTTGCCCCCCTCCGCGCGAAGTCGACCATCTTGGCAACGTTGAGCACCAGCGCCTCGTTCTGCTGCTCGCCCAGGTACGGCCGGGCCATGTCCAGGACGTCCTGGTAGCCGGGCTCGTCCGCGCGCCTCACCTTGCCGCGGAACAGGCGGCGCACGCGCCAGCTCTCCACGTCCTTGCGCAGCATGAGCGCGCCGAGGAGCGCCGCGTCCCCGAGCGTGCCCTTGTCCCAGTGCCTCCTCATTGAGAAGTCCGTGATGTCCACCAGGAAAGGCGCGGGCCAGACCTCGCATCCCCGCGCCTCCAGCCACGTGAACAGGTCCTGGTTCCCGACAGGGTTCGAGCGCGTGAATATGTCGCCGGCAACGCCCACGAGCGGCCTGGGCTTGCTCCTGTCGACCCGCACGAGCCTGAGCCGCGACGTGATCATGGTGAGCGCGGCCGAGATCTGCTCCGTGGCTATCGCGACCTCGACGTCCCTCAGGTTCTGCCGGTGGATCTCGTCGGTCTCGCCCGGCGTGAGCTCGTACGGCCTGGTCTCGCACACCATCCTGGTGAGGAGATCCACGGCCACGAGCCCGCGCCACATGCGAGCGCCGATCTCGAGGCCCAGCAGGCCCTTCAAGTCCGCGAAACCGGGCGAGGCCACCGCGAGGTCCGTTACCCCCATCCTCTCGAGGAGCAGCCGGTGGGCCTCGCCGTAGTGGTGAAGCAGGCACGGGATCGTGGTACCGGGGAAGAAGAACACCTCTCCACCCTCGCGCCGGGATTTCGCGAGATGAACCAGGTCTCCGGTCAGCAGGCTGAACGGGTGGCACTCCTTTCCGCTCGTGACCGACTCCCCGAGCCTCCGGATCTCCTCGGAAGGGAGAGGCAGGACCCTCGCGCTGTGGCCGGCGGCCCTCAGCGCGCCCGCGAACACGAACGCGTGATCCGAGAAGTACGGGATCACGAAGGACGACCTCCTGGCCTGGGCCTTCCCCTCCGTCGCCTCGATGCGGGCGTCGCCCGCAACCTCGAGGGCCGAGCCTCCGTCCCGTGCCTCATGCCCGGCCGCGTCGATCTCGTCGATGAACGCCTCGAGCCGCGTGACCAGCCCTGCCTCTGCCCTGTGCTCGTCGAACTCGAGCGTGAGGGCGTGCCTGCCGCCCAGGATCTGCTCGAGGTGCATGTTCATGAACGCGTCGGGTCCGCACCCGAAGTTGGACACGATGACCGGGAACAGCCGCTCGTCCCTCCCGCAGAAGGTCACGGCCTGCATGATGCTGCGGTTCATGTGCCACGGCAACCTTCCCGACCCGAGGTCCAGCTCCACCTCCCCGATCGGCAGGCACCACATGGGGATCGCTGTCTCGCCGAGCCTCTTGAGGTGCTTGAGGAGGTTCAGGTTCAGGAACGGATCCAGCACGTTGTACGGCTTGCCCACGACCACTATGGCCCGCCTCGCGCCGCCGACCGCGAGCCTCCCGGCCTCGATCAGCCTGCCGCGGAACCCGTCCCAGGCCGCCATGCCCTCCTCGTAGGCGTCCGCCAGGTCCATCCCTTCCACCTCGAGCACCGGCATGGTCGATGCCATGCCGCGCACGAACGCGTCCCTGCCGCCCGACAGGTCGACCTCCGGTGACAGGAACCGCGCGCTCATCGCGGCCCGGACCATGAAGGGAACCGCCTGCACGTACGGGCACGAGTGCGACAGCCTCGGGTCCTCCCCGGGCTGCGTGAGGATCGACGGCAGGAACACGTGGTCCACCCCGGCCGCGGCGAGCTCGTGCACGTGGCCGAAGGCGAGCTTGATGGGCAGGCACGTCTCGGCCGGCAGCCTGCGCAGCCCGGCGTGCAGTGTCGCCTGGGAGCTGGGGCTGGACGTCACGACCTCGTAGCCCAGGCTCGCGAAGAACGCGTGCCAGAAGGGCATCTGGTCCACGAGGGTCGAGGCACGCGGGATGCCGATGCGTCCCCTGGGCGAGTCGGGCCTGACCATGAATGGCTGCTCGATCTCGCGCCAGATCGCGGCGAGGTCGGGCGCGTCCCCCTCGGCCCCGCCGGCGACCCGGCTCGAGTACTTCTCGCACGCGTCCCCGAAGTGGACCTTGGACCCCTCGATGACGATCCGGCTGACCTGGCAGCGGTTCTCGC
>CAZGVR010000020.1:6147-12201 GCA_964528945.1 uncultured Myxococcales bacterium | reverse complement strand
CGAAGGACCGGACATCGTGCCCGACGCACGCACGGAGGCCCCGAAACGCCGTGCGCGCCGGCCGCGCCTCCCTCAAGAGGTGCGCGGCCCCGATCGCACCGGAGAGCCCGGCGTACGGGTGGACGCGGACCGGCGACCCCAGGATCCGGGAGAAGGCCGCGACAACGGACGCGTTCATGGCCACGCCGCCCTGGAAGATCACCCTCTTCCCGACGGGCCGCCTCGCCACCACCCTGTCCAGGTAGTTGCGCGCGACCGAGTACGCGAGCCCGGCGCACAGGTCCTCCCTGGCCGCGCCCCTGCGGAGCACGGACACGACCTCGCTGTGCATGAACACGGTGCACTGGCAGCCCAGGTCAGCGGGCCTCTCCGAGAGGGCGGCGAGCCGCGAGAACTCGCCCACGGTCGCCACGCCCAGGTGCTCGGCCTGCTCCTCGAGGAAGGATCCGGTCCCGGCCGCGCAGATCTTGTTCATCACGAAGTCCCGGATCCGGCCGCCCCTCACCTGAACGTACTTGGAGTCCTGGCCGCCGATCTCGAAGATCGTGTCGACCTCCGGATCCACCTCGACCGCGCCGCGCAGCTGGCAAGTGATCTCGTTCTTCACGAGATCCGCACCGAGGAGCCGCGCCGCGAGGTGCCTGCCGCTCCCGGTGACCGCGACGCCGAGCACGTCGAGCCTCCCACCGGACCTGCTCCCGATCTCTCCGAGGCCCTGGTCGAGCGCGTCCATGGGCCTGCCGCGCGTGGGCAGGTAGATGCCCTGCATCACCGATCCGTCCTCGAGCATGACCACGAGGTTCGTGCTCACCGACCCCACGTCCACGCCCAGGAAGGCCCTCACCCTGCCGGAAGGGTCGCGGCCCGCCCCCGGATCGCCCGGCTGCACGCCGGAAGGCGCGATATCGAGCCTTGCCAGAGAGGACGCCCGCGCCTCGGGCTCGGTCACGTCGAGCGCCGCGAGCACGCCGGCGAGCGGCACCGGGGAGGCGCCCTCGTCCTCGAGGGCAGCGAGGGCCATGCCGACCGCGCACTCCTTGCCAGGGTGCGGCGACACGATCATCGATCCCGTCCCCAGGCCCAGCACCTCGGTGAACGCCCTCGCGAGCCCCTCGTTCCTTGCCCCGCCGCCCGCGAGCATGATCGGCCCGGGGACGTCCCGGCCGCGGATCACGGTCGCCATGAAGTTCCGCGCGACCGCCAGGCAGAGCCCGTAGGCTATCTCCGCCACGGGCGTCCCCTTCTGCTGCAGGTGGATCATGTCCGACTTCGCGAACACGCTGCACCTGCCCGCCACCGTGGCCCCACGCCCTGCCCCGGCCGCGAGCCTCGCGAGCTCATCGACGTCGAGCCCCAGCCTGCCGGCCTGCTGTTCCATGAACGACCCGGACCCGGCGGCGCACTGCTGGTTCAGGCCGTAGTCGAGGAGCGAGCCGGTGCCCGCCTCGATCACCACGAGCCTTGCCGACTGTCCGCCTATCTCGATTGCCGCCCGCGCCTCGGGGACGAGGACAGGCATGGCCCGCGCGAGCGCCACGGTCTCGCCCTCCCTCGCGGCAGCGCCGCGGGCCAGATCGGCGCCCGATCCGGTCAGCCCCACGCGAACGTCGCAGGGGCCGGCTTCGGCCTGCACCTCGACCATCAGCCCTGCGAGCGCCTCGCCGAGCCCGTCCAAGGTGGGCCTGGACCAGGCGCCCACGAGCGTGCGGTCCGGGCCCACGATCGCGGCCTTGACCGCGAACGACCCGATGTCGATGCCCAGACCGTGCGTCATGCTAGAGCCTTCCTCCCGCCCGATGCGGGGTGGATAATCCGCCATACGTCCCTTAAGGGTCAACCACCCTCCCCGCCGGGCGGCGTGGACGGCGCGGCACAGGCGGGCCCGCCCGGATTGACAGATATCTGATCATCAGATACATATTTATGCATGAGAACGACGCTGGACATGGACGATGCCGTGCTCCGGGCCGCCAAGAAGCGGGCGGCCGAGGACGGGGAGACGCTGACCAGGCTGCTCGAGAGGGCGCTGCGCCTCTACCTGCGGCCGCCGTCCAGGCGGCCGGGGGCCTTCAAGCTTGATCTCCTCACCAGGCGCGGGCGGCTGCTGCCGGGGGTGGACGTGGACGACAGGGACTCGCTGTACGAGCGCATGGAAGGGCGCGGATGATCGCGGTGGACACCAACGTCCTCGTGCACGCGCATCGCGAGGAGTCGCCCAAGCACGGCGCCGCCAGGAAGCGGCTCGCGGCGCTCGCCGAGGGCCGCGCGCGCTGGGCCATGCCGGTCTTCTGCCTGGGAGAGTTCCTCCGCGTGATCACTCACCCGCGCGTCTACAGCCCGCCCTTCACCGTCCGGGAAGCGCGCGAGGCGTCGAGGAGGTTCCTCGCCTCCCCGGGTCTCGAGATCCTGCGGCCGGGGCCGGAGTTCGAGGACCTCCTCCTGGAGGCCATGGTCGAGGCTGACGCCTCGGGCAACCTGGTCTTCGATGCGCAGATCGTCGCGGTGTGCCGGGAGAGCGGCGTCGCCAGGATCCTGACCGAGGACCGCGACTTCGACAGGTTCGACCACATCGAGGTCATCCGGCTGTAGGAGGGTCGCGTCACTCGGACGCCGCGTGGAAGATCTCGCCGGTCGAGTTCTCATTCCACACTACGTGCACCCTTCCATCTGTATAGGCCACGTGCGGGTGGACCGCAAAGACGCCGGTCCCGGACGTGACGTCGGACGGCCCGGACCACGTGGCTCCCAGGTCGCCGGACCACGCGCCCAGTATCGTGGCCGACGCGTCCCCGCACATCTCGAACCAGACGGCCTGGACCGCGAGACCCTCGGCCGCGATGGTCGCGCATGCGGACAGGCATCCTGCGGCGTGCGTGCTCAGCCTCGCCGCCGGGTCGCTCCACGTGACGCCGCCGTCCAGCGATCGCGCGTGGTACGCCTCGAAGTCGTTCCCGCCTATCCTGTCGTACCAGACCACCTGCACGTTCCCTTCCCACGCGGCTATCGACGGTCCCCACGATTCGGCCTCGCTCCCGGGATCGTCGCGCGTGAGCCTCACCTCTGCCGGGGCGGGCGAGGCCCCGTGATCCTCGAGCCTGCGGTAGTACTCCTCCTCCCGGCACATGGATCCCGCGACCAGGCCGCAGTCGATCGCGTCGTGCCGCTCGTCGGTCCACGCGACATGGACCACGCCGCCCCAGGCCGCCACGGAAGGCGTCCACGACGACCTGCAATCCTGCTCCGAGACCTCGCGCACGGCCGACCAGGTCGCGCCCCGGTCCATGGACGTCACGAGGTACACCTCCGGGACCTGAGCGCCGCAGGCGGCCACCGTGCGCTCGTCGCTCCAGACGACGTGGACCGTGTCTCCCCAGGCCGCGACCGACGGAGTCGTCGAGTACTCGTCGAGGGGATTCAGGGGCGTGACCGCCGCGTCGGACACGATCACGCGCGGCGCGGAGAAGGTCCCTTCCGCGCCGCCCGAGCCGGACACCGAGACGAGGATCCGATCGTCGGCCGCCGGCTCGGGCTCGTGCACGTGCCAGACCACGTACACGCTGCTCCCGGAGACCGCGACCTTGGGGTGGCCGGTGCCGCCGGCGGTCGGGGTGATGTCCTGCACCGTCGACCACCCGTCCGCGTCCAGCCTCCTGTACACGACCTTCCCGATTACCACGGCGCCGACCTCGCCCTCCACCTCCCGCCACACCACGTGGATGACGCCGTCCCCGCCCGAGGCCATGCTCCTGCCCCACTGGTACCTGATGTCCGACATCCGCGCCGTGTTGCTGATGTTCTCGGGCGGCGTCCAGCCGCCGGGCGGTATGGGCGCGTCCGCGCCGCCGTCCGCGTCCCAGTCCCCGGCGTCCCCGGTGTCCCCGTTGTCGCCCGCATCGCCCACGTCGCCGGCCGCGTCCGTGTCGGAAGTATCGTCCCCGGCGTCGTTCCCTGCGCGGCCGCCGCACGACGCGACCGCAACCGCCACCGCGAGGGCCAAGGCTTGCGCGTCCGGCGGCCAGCCGCGCAGACCCGACAGGTTCCAGATCTCGCGTTGCGCGCGCACGGATACACTCTAGCCCACGGCAGCCGCACGGCCAAGCCGGAGATGGATTTGACCATGGTCGTTGACCATGGTAAGTTATCTGCATGGAATCGATGCCCATCTCGCAGTTCAAGTCGACGTGCCTGGCGGTGCTCGAAAGGGTCAGGAAGACGGGCCTACCCGTCATGATCACGAAGCGGGGCAAGCCGGTGGCCCGGATCGTCCCACCCCGGGTCAGGTCCACGGACGGCAGGAGCGCCCACGGATGCATGGCCGGCACCGCACGAGAGGTAGGGGACATCGTCGAGCCTCTCTCCCCCGAAGACTGGGAAGCGCTCCGATGAGGAGCATGGATCTGCTCCTGGACACGCACGTCTGGTTCTGGTTCCTGATCGGGTCTCGAAGGCTATCGTCCCGCGCCCGCACCGCGATCGAATCCGCCGACGAGCGCTGGCTGTCGGCCATCTCCATCTGGGAACTCGGCCTTCTCGCGCTAAAGGGGCGTGTCGAGATAGAGGGGAGCTACCGATCCTGGGTTGATCGCGCGATCGATGCCATGCCCGTCACGATCGCACCGATGGACCACGATGTTGCCCTCGCGAGCTTCGACCTGGCCCTGGATCATCCCGATCCGGCTGACAGGTTCATCGCGGCGACCGCTGTGGTCCATGACGTCACCCTGGTCACCGCGGACGCCCGTCTCCTGGGAAGAACCTGGCTCGCGACCTTGAAGGCATGACAGGAGGCCTTGATGACCGAGTCCCCCAACCTCGTGTGCAAGAGCTGCGGCGCCCACCTGCCAGTGATGCCCACGGATCTGGTGGTGAGGTGCGAGTACTGCGGCATGACCAACGCGGTGCCGCGCGAGGTCCAGGACCTCTTCGCGGCCCGGCCCGTGCCGGCGCCCGAGCCTCTGCCCGACTACGGGGCCGCTGCCCGGGCCCAGGCCGCAGCCGACGCGCAGGCGGCCGCTGCCGTTGCCCGCGCCGTGACCGACGCTGCCGCCCGACAGGTCACAGCCGGGGTGGCCAGGGCCGGCAGCGCGGCCGCATCGCGGCTCGTGGGCTGCATCGTCGTGGTCGTGGGCTTCACCATTGCCGCTGGCGCCTTCTTCGCGGTCGTTGCAACGCGGTCGGCCTCCCCGGGCCCCGTGACCGGTGGCTCGGCCCCGGCCATCGTGCAGGGCCCGCTCGGCGACGACGTGGTCGCTCCCTCCTGGAAGAGCGCTGACGGCCTGGCCGTCGCCCGCAACGTCGAGGCGCGGCTTCGCTCGGGCTGGAGCCAGGCCGCGAAGTGCGAGGCCGTCCAGTTCATCGAGGTCCTGCCCAACGGCACCATGGATCTCACCTCGGAGAACGCCATGGTCGCGATCCACTGCTACGACGCGTCGAAGCTCGAGGGCCTGGTCCCCGGACAAACGAGCGTGCCAGCGGCCCGCTACCTGGTGAGCGCGTCGCGGAGCCACCTCGGCGCCATCGAGACCGACGCCTCGATCTCGTCGTTCCAGGGCGCCACCTTCGTCACGTCGTGGCCGTCCTGCGACCTCGCGACGCTCCGCAAGAAGGCCGCGGCCGCGGGCTGGCCTGAAGGCGGCTTCGCCACGGTGCAATGGCCCTCGATCCCGCACGTCCTGACCCTGGACAGCATGGCGACCGAGCTGCTCTTCGTGAAGCGGTTCGGGAAAGAACTCCAGGCCCTGATCGCGGCCGAGGGCTGGGACACCGGGCCGTACGAGTTCTACGGGTACGGCGTGCCCGGCTACGGCGGCCCGGACCTGCCCTCGTACTTCAGCCCTGCGGACTGCGAGCCCGTCGATCCCGGCGTGCTGCAGAAGAAGGCCATGGACGCGCTCCTCGAGCGCTGCGACGCCTGCAGGAAGGCCTCGACCACCAAGAAGGGAGCCGCGCAATGAGCGACCAAGCTACCGCAGCCGCGGCCGTCGAGCCGAAGGCCAAGAACACGCGCACCCTGGTCGGCCAGGTCGTGAGCGACAAGCGCTCGAAGACCGTCAC
>CAZGVR010000020.1:0-6137 GCA_964528945.1 uncultured Myxococcales bacterium | reverse complement strand
TACAGGGAGAGAGTTCTTGAGCTTATCGAGCAGAAGGCTGCCGGCGAGGTCGTGAACCCGTTCTGAGCCTGTGGCCCGACCCAGGTCAGGCCGACTTGCCGTTCGTCATGATCGCATGATATTCTACTTCCATGCTTCGGCTAGAAGCGATGACCGTCACTAACTTCCGCGGCATCGAAAGGGGAGTCATCTCAGGCCTGGCCGACGTGAACGTCATCGTCGGCAGGAACAACTCGGGCAAATCGACCATGATGGAGATGCTCGTCCGTGCCTCTGCAGGAATCTCCGGGAAGCAAGCAGAGGTTTCGGGGAGAGCCAGGAGCGAGTTCTGGGGGGGCAGCCGCCAGGAGGGCCACGGGGGGGTGCACGCGCACCTCTGGTTCCGGAACGGCACGTACAGGCACCTCTCCGCCGTCCTGAAACTGAATGGAATCGATCTTGATTTCAGCGTGAACTTCTCCCCTGGTGAATTCGTACCGAGGCTCACGTCACCTGCGGTGGAAATGGTATCGAAGCACTGCATCGATTTCCTGGGAAATGGCACGGCATTCCTCCCGCAACTCTCCAGCCAGCTTCAGATCCATTCCGACGTATGGAAGAAGTCCCTGGCGTTGAGAGCAGACAAGGAGATCGTAGCGATCCTGAGCGAGCTCCTGCAAACGAAGGTCGAGCAACTCCACTTCCTGCCCGACGGGACCTACATGGTCCTCTACCCGTTATTCGGCATCCCCCTTACTAGCGAGGGAGACGGTGTTCGCTGTGCGGTCCCTTGCCTCACCTATCTCTCGCTGCTCGAGAGAACCTTCTTCATCATCGAGGAGCCGGAATCCCACCAGCACCCCGGCTCCATTCGGAGCCTCGGGACCGCCGTCTGCCGCATGGCCGCGAATAGGGCCGTTCAACTGTTCGTGACAACCCACAGCACCGAGGCGGTCCGCGCATTCTTGCAGGGAGCAAAGGAGTCGGGCAGCGAGGCGGCCGTTTACCACTTCCACCTTGCCGATGGCCAGTTTGATGCTCGTCGGATCGAGCAAGCGACCTTCGGATCGCTTGATGCGGCAGGGACCGACGTCCGGTTCCTGGATCTATATGCCTGAAGACCTCGAGCTCCACCTTTTCTCCGAGGGCATGGAGGATCGTGCAGTCCTCGAGCAGTTGAAGGCATCCGGGCTCATCCCTCCCCACCTCGCATGCGTCCAACCCGCAGACAGGGATGCGGGCGGCGCGGATTATGCGGCAAGTCAGGCGATCGCCCACCTGAGATCGAGAATGAGGGCCCTGCTACTGAGGGACATGGACGGGAATGCGCCCGACGATATCCGACCTTGGTTCGAACGCAAGCTCGGTGATGCAGAGTTGCATCGTAGGCGCATCCAAGGCTCATGTAGCGATAGGGTCCACGCCTGGGAAGTGGGCGGTCCCAACGGCCCGACCAGAACAGCCGTCGTTGCAGTCGGACTACCTGGTGATCGCACGCTGTCGGAAGAATACAAGCTGACACGCTTTGCCATGGACGATTACGTCCTGCTCCTGGCGCGGGAGGAGTCACTGTACGAACAAGTAGTCAAGGGCGATAGACCTTCCCACGACGTGGTGATGAGGAAGCTCGGAAGGATCGTCGAGTTGATGAGAAGCAACGGAGTCGCCATCGATACTTCAAAGAGGCTGCTCGACCTCTTCAGGGGAATCACCGGATTTCGAGCGGCACAATCTACGCTCACTGGAAGACTCGTAGTGCATGCCGTCCAGGACAAAGGCAGGGATTGGGCGTCTTCTCTGTTCTCCCCGCTCATCGGTGACATCACCGTAGCCTGCAGCTTCCTTGCCAGAGGCAGGGCATCGGGCTGACCCCTGCCGCAGGGTTGCGCATGGACCTCGGCAGGCTACCCGGTTATTATGTGCCTGCTCCCTGCCCTGGCGCGGCCGGGCCCGGGAACACCACATCCAGGAGGACCTCATGGGATTCACGAAGGCATTCATACCCTACGGCGCGTACTGGTCCACCCCGTTCGTGCGGTGGCAGGGCAGCTTCTCGAACCTCCACGCAATGCGCTTCGCCGGCGAGATCGCGCAGCGCGCCATGAAGGAGCGGAACATACGGCCCGAGGCCCTCGAGTCCATCGTGTTCGGCATGACCGTGCCTCAGAAGCACTGCTTCTACGGCGGCCCCTGGATGGCGGCCCTCGCGGGATGCCCGGACTTGACCGGCCCCTGGATCGGCCAGGCGTGCGCGACCAGCGCCAAGTGCGTGGAGACCGCGGCCCGCGAGGTCGATTCCGGCGACACCTCGGCCTGCCTGGTGCTCACGGCCGACCGTTGCTCGAACGGCATGCACATCTACCACCCGAACCCGCTCGGCCAGGGCGGCCGCGGCGAGAGCGAGGACTGGGTGCTCGACAACTTCGGGTTCGATCCCTGGGCCGGCGGATCCATGATCCAGACGGCCGAGAACGTCGCGAAGGAGGCCGGCATCTCGCGCGAGGAGATCGACGACTGCGCGTACGTGCGCGCCGAGCAGTACAAGAAGGCGCTCCAGGACGACCGTGCGTTCCAGAAGCGGTACATGGTCGCCCCGATCGAGGTGAAGGACCCGTCCGGGAAGAAGACCGTGGCCACGGTGGCCGGAGACGAGGGCGTGTTCCCCACGACCAGGGAAGGGCTCGCGAAGCTCCGGCCGGTGCTCAAGGAAGGGGTGGTCACGTTCGGGGCGCAGACGTTCCCGGCGGACGGCAACTGCGGCATCGTGGTCACGAACGAGGGGATGGCCCGCGAGCTGAGCCGCGACCCGAAGGTGACAATCCGGATCCTCTCCTATGCCCAGGCCCGCACCAAGAAGGCGTTCATGGCCAAGGCCATAGTGCCGGCCGGCGACAGGGCCCTCGAGATCGCGGGCGTCGCCATGAAGGACGTGAAGTCCATAAAGACCCACACGCCCTTCGCCGTGAACGACGTGTTCTTCCTCAAGAACTACGGCCTCAAGCTCGACGCCATGAACAACTACGGCTGCTCGCTCGTGTACGGCCACCCTCAGGGGCCCACGGGAGCGCGCACCATGATCGAGCTCATCGAGGAGCTCGTGATCCTTGGCGGCGGCTACGGCATGTTCAACGGCTGCGCGGCCGGCGACACGGGCGCGGCCATCATCCTTCGCGTGGACTGCTGACCGTCCATCAATGACGCCCGTCCCCGCATGGAGGACGAAATGCCATCGACTGTCCAGAAACGCCCGGCATGGGAATGCGGCAAGGTCTTCCGCTCCTCGCTGCCGCGCTTCGAGTACGTGAGGGCCGCATCCCTGAAGGAGGTCATCGCGCTTCTCGCGCGGCACCACGGCAAGGCCGCGATCCTCGCGGGCGGGACCGACCTCGTTGTCAGGATGAAGATGGACCGGGCCGCGCCCGCACTGGTCGTGGACGTGAAGCGCATAGCCGCGCTCGGCGGACCGATCAGGGTGTCGGGGCGCGACGTGATCATCCCGCCGCTCGCGACCCTCGCGGACATGGAGCGGGATCGCGTGCTCCTGCGGCTCCTGCCCGTGCTGCCGAGGACCGCGCTCCTCATGGCTTCCCCGCAGGTCAGGAACCGCGCGACCGTGGGCGGCAACCTCGCGAACGCCGCCCCGTCAGCCGACATGGCGCCGCCGCTGATCGCGCTCGGCGCCCGCGTCAAGGTGCACGGCCCTTCGGGCGCGCGCACCATCCCGCTCGAGGAGTTCTTCACCGGCCCGGGCTCGACCGTCCTTCAGGGGAGGTCGGTCCTGGGATCCATCCTGGTCCCGGTGCCGCCGCGCGGCGCGCGCGCCGCCTACCACGCGCACACCGTGCGCGAGGCCATGGACCTCTCTGTCGCGTCCGCGGCCGCGTACGCCGAGCGCAAGGGGCGCAATGTTGTCGCCGTGAGGATCGCCCTGGGTGCGGTCGCGCCCGTCCCGATGCGCGTGCCCGAGGCAGAGGCCGAGATCCTGGGCGGCCCGGGAGGGCCCGAGGACATGGAGCGCGCGGCCATCGCGGCCTCGGTCGCGTGCAGGCCCATCACGGACGTGCGCGCGAGCTACTCTTACCGCAGGGAGATCGTCCGCGTCGTGGTCCGCCGCGCGCTCAGGGAGGTGCTGCCATGAAGGTGGCCGTCACCCTCACCGTGAACGGGGACGTGCACACCGTGCACGTGGACCCGCGCCGCACGCTGCTCGACGTAGTCCGGGACGATCTGGGCCTGACAGGCACCAACCGCGGGTGCAACCAGGGCGACTGCGGGGCCTGCACCGTGCACCTGGACGGCAAGGCCGTGAACGCGTGCCTGGTGCTGGCGATCGACGCGGACGGCTCCAGCGTGACCACCATCGAGGGCCTGGCGCGCGGCCGCGACCTGCACCCGCTCCAGCGGGCGTTCGTGACCGAGGGCGCGGTACAGTGCGGATACTGCACGCCCGGCATGATCATGACGGCCGCGGACATCCTGGACCGCAACCCGTCCCCCTCGGACGAGGAGATCCGGGCCGGCATCGAGGGCAACCTGTGCCGCTGCACCGGCTACGAGTCCATCGTTAGGGCGATCAGGGCGGCCTCTGCCGCGACCGCGTCCGCAGGGCCGCGGAGGAGGAAGCCATGAGCTCCGATCGCACGATCATCGGGAAGCGCGTGCCCAAGCTGGACGCGTGGTGCAAGGTGACCGGCGCTGGCCGCTACGGCCACGACGTGACGCTCCCGGGCATGCTCCACGCAAAGATCGTCCGGTCCATCCACCCGCACGCGCGGCTCCTCTCGGTCGACGTGCGCGCCGCGGAGAAGGTCCCGGGCGTGAAGTGCGTGCTCACCGCTGACCGCGTGAAGTGCGGGGACCTCGGCCTCATGCGCGACAACCCGGCGCTCAAGAGCGGCAAGGTGAGGTCGATCCGAGACGAGATCGCGGTGGTCGCGGCCTCGACCGAGGAGGCGGCCGAGGAGGCGTGCCGCCTGGTCCGCGTGCAGTACGATCCGCTCCCTGCCGTGCTCGATCCGGTAGCGGCCATGGAGCCGGGCGCGCCGCTCGTGCACGACTCGGCCCCTGGCAACATCGTGCCGCTCGCGTACGGGTTCTCGGAGGGCGACGCGGACGCGGCCCTCGCCGCGTCCCGGCACGTGGTCGAGGGCACGTACACGACCCAGTTCGTGACGCACGCCTGCATGGAGCCGTGCTTCGCGCTCGCCGAGTGGGATCCCCAGGGCAGGCTGCTCTTGCACTCCACCACGCAGATCCCGTACCTGCTCCAGAACCACATGGCCACCGTGCTCGGCATCCCGGGCTCGCACATCAGGATACGGCAGCCGCTCATAGGCGGCGCGTTCGGGTCCAAGCTGGACACCTACCCCTACGAGGTGCTCGCCGCTCTCTGCGCGCGCGAGACCGGCAGGCCCGTGCGGCTGCTCTACACGCGCGAGGAGGAGTTCGTGTGCTCGCCCACGCGGCAGCCCATGATCATCAGGATGGCGACCGGGTGCGACGCGGAGGGCCGGCTCACGGCCCGCAGGTTCGAGGCCGTCCTGGACAACGGCGCCTATACCTCGTGGGGCGTGACCACCCCGCACATCATGCTGCTGGGCATCACCTCGCTCTACAGGGTGCCGAACGTGCACTTCACCACGAGGAGCGTGTACACGAACAACCCGACGTCCGGCGCGTTCCGCGGCTACGGCAACCCCCAGGGCACGTTCGCGAACGAGCAGCAGATGCAGGAGCTGGCCGAGAAGGCCGGGATCGACCCGGTCGAGTTCCGCCTCAGGAACTGCAACGAGCCGAACTCCACGACGCCGCAGGGCTTCCGCGTGACCACGTGCGGGCTTCGCGAGTGCATCGAGACGTGCCGCGACCGCATCGGGCACGGCGGCCCGCGCAACGAGTGGGAGGGCGTGGGGTTCGCGTCCATGTTCCACGTGGGCGGCGGCGGCCGCGTGTACAAGAGCGACGGGTGCGGCGTGATCGCCAAGCTCGACGACTTCGCGCGCTGCGTGCTCATGACCGGCGCGACCGAGATCGGCACTGGATCGGACACCGCGATCGCCATGATCGCGGCAGAGGAGCTGGGCATCCCGCTCGACTCGATCTCGGTCGTGAACGACGACACGGACGTGGGCCCCTGGGACGTCGGCATCCACGCGAGC
>CAZGVR010000019.1:13983-15233 GCA_964528945.1 uncultured Myxococcales bacterium | reverse complement strand
CGGAGCCTGGGCTACCTCAGGGAAGCGCGGAGCGAGTCGGGATCCAGTCTCGAGCTGGTGGGTCACTTCACCATGGTCCCGCAGAACCTCCTCGAGGCGCCGGACTTCCCAGGATTCGCGGCCGGACTGGGGTTCGACCGTGTCGAGTTCGGGTTCGAGATCGCATCCATCCCGTCATGGATCAGGCGTCACCCTGGCGAGTCGTCGGGTCTCAAGAGGAGGTTTGCGGCAATGCTGGCCTCCCCGCCGGTTCCGGTCGCCACGTACAGGCTCAGGTACCTCGGGCTCGTGGACTGAATACCGAGGGTGCGGTGCGAAATCGCACGCCTCCGGCTGGACCGTGAAGATTCGCGGGTGGAGAGGGTCCAAAGCGACTAGCATTCGACAGGCGGGGCAGGTTTCAGCAAGGAGGTCGGTCATGAAGCGCCAGGGACGCTACCTACCGTTCGCAGCCGCGATCGTACTCGCGATCGCGCCATGGACTTTCCATCTCGCCGATGCTGCCTCGGGAGACGGCAAGAAGCCGGGCGCCCTGACCGCGGAGGAGATCCTGAAGAAGTGCGACAAGTTCCACTTCGACTACAGCGACGTGCACATGAAGCTGAACACCCTGGTGAAGGACAAGGACGGAAAGGCCACGGACCTCGAGTACGAGATGTGGGAGAAGGGCGAGAAGAGGCTCATCATGTTCTCCGAGCCCGCGGACGTCTCGGGCATGGCGGTCCTCGTCAAGGACCCGAACACGATCTACGTCTACGAGCCCGAGTTCAACAAGGTCCGTCGCGTCGCCGCACACGCGAAGAAGCAGACCATGTTCGGCATGGACTACTCGCTCGACGAGATGGCGACCAAGGACCTGCACCTCTACTACACGCCCAAGATCCTCGAGGAGGAAGAGAAGCAGGCCGTGCTCTGGCTGGAGCAGAAGGAGGGCCAGGACAAGGCATGGCCCAAGCTCAAGGTGTTCGTGAGCAAGGACGAGTACTGGGCCGCCGTCAAGATCGAGTACTGCGACGAGAACGGCAAGAAGAAGAAGACCGAGGTCAGGGAGAAGCTCAAGGACTACGGCGGGCGCAAGGTCCACTCGGTCATGACCATGACGGACCACGCCAAGAAGCACTCCACCACGCTCATGCCCCAGGCCGCCGAGTACGACACGGGTCTGCCGGACGAGATGTTCACGAAGCGCTACCTCATCCGCGAGGAGTGATCAGGTCCGGAGCGCCATCATGAGAGCCCCGGCCAGGAGG
>CAZGVR010000019.1:8934-13973 GCA_964528945.1 uncultured Myxococcales bacterium | reverse complement strand
TCGCCGAGCAATTCGTAAAGTACAGGCGCCGCATTCTCCAATTTCGTCGGCGTGATCGAAAGCGCGCGATAGATTTCTGTGTCAGCCATTTCGATTCGATAGTGCCGGGCGACCAGCTTGACCTGTAGGTCGTCCATCCGGGAGTGCGCGAGCAGCGGCAGCATGCCGTGCCCGTCCTGACCCGCCGAGCTGGCCACCAGCACCGACAGCGGCAGGGCGCCCTTGGCGTAGAGGGTCGTGAAGACCAGGTGAGGCCCCGACTGCGGGATCAGCCCGACGAGGGACGCGACCACGAGCAGCGTTCGCGGGTGGGCCCTCACGGCGCTCTCCAGGTCCATGACGTGCTCCAGCATGGCGACGGCGGAGAAGGCCGCCAGCGTCCACAGGAAGACACGGGGAACGTGCTGCATGACCACGTGCTTCCAGAGGTGCTCCTCGATGAAATGGCCGGGGACCATCACGACGATCGCCGTGCCGACCGCGAGGAGGGTGAGGAGGGCGATGCTCTCCACATCGTGTTTCCCGGCGCCGATCATCTCCGCGGTCAGCAGGGCCGCGAGCGCGGCCATGGACAGCACGAGGAGGGCGCGGAGCCCGGCGATCCGAGAGGCCCGGCCGCCGGCCTCGCGTCCAGAGGCGCCGCCGTGACAGTCGTCGCCGTGGAGCGAGAAACCCTCGCATTCGTGCGCTGCACCTGCCGGCGCAGGGCTGCCCCGGTAGATGGAGTCCGTGATCCAGCCCGCCACGAGCCCGATCAGGGACAGGCCGACCATCATCGGCAGGGCGCGGCCCGGGAACAGGGAGAGCATCGCGAACGCCTCGTCGCCGCTCGAGGCCAGCATGGCGGCGGCGACCGCGCCCAGCGTGACCCGCCTGTCCGTGTAGAGCGCGACGATCGCGAAGACGCCCATGCACCCCGGCGCGGCCCCCAGCATCACGGCGAGGAGGTACTGCCTGGCCCGTCCGCCCAGGGCGGCCTCGAGGAGGGAACCCTTCGTGAGGACGTTGACGTACTCCAGGACGAGCATCATCACGGCCACCGACGCGGTCAGCGACACGGTCTCGTAGAGGATCTCGAGCGCGACGTTCATCTGATCCATTCGAGGATCTCGCGGAACTCGGACAGGCGCCCGTCCGGCAGGGGATCGCCCGGCCCCAGGGTCCCGAAGCCCCATGAGGCGAACAGGGTCCTGACGCCGGCCGCCCTGCCGGCGGCCACGTCGATCCCCATGTCGCCCAGCATCGTGGTCCTCGAGGCCGGGACGCCCATCTCGCCCATGGCCGCGAGGATCATGTCGGGTGCGGGCTTCAAGCGGACGTCGTCCCCGCCGCCCCACACCCTCTCCACCCACCTCGTGAGCCCGGTCGCGTCGACCGTGGCCCTGACCAGCCTCGAATCCTTGTTCGAAACGACCGCGATCCTGGCCGAGCCCGCGAGCGCCTCCAGCGTCTCGGCGGCCGCCGGGTACAGCCTCGAGCGCGAGGCAGGGGCCGTCGAGTAGTTCTCCACGAAAAGCGCCGCTGCCCGGTCCACCGAAGGATGGGCCGGATCGAGGCGCAGGATGCTCGCGATCAGGAGCGGCGTTCCCTGGCCCACGTGCCGCATGATCGCGTCCGGCTCCATCTCCTCCAAGCCGAGGCCGGAAAGGACGTAGTTCATGGCACGCGCGATGTCACCGCTGGTGTCGACGAGCGTGCCGTCCAGGTCGAGGAGCCAGAGGTCCTTCATCCCCACACGACGACCGGCAGGTCCACGAGGTCTGCGAGGTCCGCGTGCCTCGGCACGACCCGCACGGCATAGCCCTGCAGGCCGCTCGTCCTCAGGGGCGATCCGGCGGAGCAGACGATGACGCTGCCGCCCATCGTGTCGCAGGTCTCCATGTCCAGGGTCACGGGATCGATCAGGTTGCCGTGCTGATCGAGGTTGCCCCTGATGTACTGGACCACCACGTCCTCCTGGTCGAGCTGTCCCAGCCTGACTACCGCCTTGACCTCGAGGTTGTCGCCGACCTTGAGCGCGCCCACGTCCGCCTTGACCTCCAGGACGGCGACATCCTTCCACCCGTCGAGGATCCTCCGCTTCCACCCTGCGAGCGTCCTCGCCCGCTTCTGACCGTCCGCCAACAGGGAGGCCTGCCTCCTGTGGGCCGGCTGGTAGAACTTCTGGGAGTACTCCACGAGCATCCGGTTGGTGTTGAACACGGGGCAGAGGCTCATCATCGAGGACTTCATGAGATCGGCCCAGCCGCGCGGAAGGCCGTCCGCCCCGCGATCGTAGAAGAGCGGGACGACCTCCTTCTCGAGGATGTCGTAGATGGCCCTCGATTCGATCTCGTCCTGCTGCTCGGGCAGCTCGTAGATCTCTCCCATGCCTATCGCCCATCCAACGCCCCTGAAGTAGGCCTAGTCCCACCATCCGTCCAGGACGCTCATGTGGATGGCACCGTTCACCACGGCCTTCATGCCCGAGGTGCCGCTCGCCTCGTTCGGACGCCTGGGCGTGTTCATCCACACATCGACGCCCTGGAGCATGTAGCGGGCCACCTCCATGTTGTAGTTCTCGAGGAACACGACCCTGCGTCGGAACCTCTCCTCCCTTGCCCACTGGACGATCCGCCGGATCAGGTCCTTGCCGGGTTCGTCCTTGGGGTGCGCCTTGCCCGCGATGATGAACTGGACCGGGCGGTCGAGATCGTCGACTATCCGCTCGAGCCGGTCCGGATCCCTGAAGAGGAGGGTCGAGCGCTTGTAGGCGGCGAATCGCCTCGCGAACCCTATGGTGAGTGCCTCGGGATCCAGGACCTCTCCCGCGGCACGTATCTCGGAAGGGGACGCGTTCCGCTGCTCGAGCTGGCGCGACAGCCTGCGCCGAGTGAATGCGACGAGCCTCTCCCTTCTGCGCTCGTGCGTGCGCCAGAGCTCCTCCGCCGGGATCGAGGCCACGTGATCCCATGCGCTGGGATCCGATGGGTCTTCTCGCCACTTGGGCCCCAGGTAGCGGTCGAACAGCGTCCGCATGTCCGGCGACAGCCACGTCTTGTGGAAGACGCCGTTCGTTATGTGCGTGATCGGCACCTCCTCCACGCGCAGGCCCGGCCACAGGGGGCTCCACATGGACCTCGACACCTTGCCGTGGAGCCGGCTGACGCCGTTGCGGTGCTGGGAGAGCCTCATCGCGAGCACCGTCATGTTGAAGTACTCGCCCCTGTTCGAGGGATCGACCCTGCCGAGGGCCATGAAGCCCTCCATGTCGAGGCCGAGCTGGTGAGCGTATTCGCCGAAGTAGTGCTCGACGAGAGGCTGGGGGAATGCGTCCGTCCCGGCCGGGACCGGCGTGTGGGTCGTGAAGCAGCTGCTCGCGCAGGTGATCTCCCGGGCCGTGTCGAAGTCCACCCCGAGCTTTTCCCTGAGAACGCGGATGCGCTCGAGCCCGAGGAAGGCGGAATGCCCCTCGTTCATGTGGCAGACGGTCGGGTGGATGCCCATGGCGTCGAGAGCGCGGATCCCGCCGATGCCCAGGATGACCTCCTGGCAGATGCGCTTGTCCGCGTCGCCGCCGTAGAGGAAGTCGGTGAGATCCTGATCGGTGCGCGAGTTCTCCGGGATGTTCGTGTCCAGGAGGAAGAGCCTCGTGCGCCCGATGTCGGCCCGCCACACCTGGATCGCCAGGTCGCGGCCGGGTAGCCGGATGGAGATCCGGAGCGGCTTGCCGGTCGCGTCCCGTACGACGTGGATGGGCATGGTGGAGAAATCGTTTTCCCTGTAAGTCTCCTGCTGATACCCCTCGGAGTTGAGGTACTGCCTGAAGTATCCCTTCTGGTACAGGATGCCGACCCCCACGAGCGGGATCCCGAGCTCGCTCGCGCTCTTCAGGTGATCGCCGGACAGCATGCCCAGGCCGCCCGAGTAGAGCGGCATGCACTCGTGCAGCCCGTACTCCATGGCGAAGTACGCGACGACCATGTCCGGGGGGTTGGACTCGCCCGACGAGTACCACGTCCTGGACCCGCCGGTCGCATGCCTGAACTCCCGGTGCACCATGTCCAGTGTGGCGAGGTAGCCGTCGTCGCTCGCTGCCTCGTCCAGCCTCCTCTGCGATATCCTGCCCAGGAACTGGACCGGGTTGTAGCGGACCTCGACCCAGAGATCCTGGTCCAGCCGGTTGAAGAGCTCCACTACGTCGGGGTTCCAGGAAAGGTAGAGGTTGTACGCCATCTCGCGAAGCTTCTCGAGGCGTGGGGGCAGGGCCGGCGTGACGTGGAACGTGTGTATTCGCATGGCTTGCTCCTTGAAGCGGGTGACCGAGGATATCCCTGCTCGCGCTCGCGATCAACGCCAACGCCGGCGGAGTGGCCTGTGCACGCGGGTTCACAGGGCATGCTTGGACCGCGCCCACTTCCGCGCGATCCGGCCGGTTTGCGGGGCTGGACCGGGGTTCGAGCGCATGGCACCATGCTTGCAAGCGTTCGGAGCCGGCCGGCCGGTTCCAATCCAGGGTAGCCGAAAGGAGGCGGGTGATGCTCGGCAGGAAGACAAAGCGCTGGAGCCTGGCGTTGGGCGGCGCGACGATCGTTCTCGCCATGTACATGGGCGGGAACGTGGCGTGCACGGACTGGATGCACAAGTCCACGGTCACGGTCGGGACGACCAGCCCCCAGACGGCCTACTACCTGGCTCTCGTGGCGCTGAACACGCTGCATTACCCGTTCGCGGACGTCCAGCCCGGAGCCGGGACCATAATGACCGGGCACATGGATCTCGGGCATGGCCACTGGTATGCGCTCTCCCTCGGGATCCAGGCCAGCGGCGAGGTGCAGATCGATCCGGTCACCGACCTGGAGCAGGTCACGGGCCAGGGCGTGCTCGTCCCGGAGGGCGTGGTCGAGAGGGCTGCGACCGTCGCCAAGCTCATACGGAAGCTCGTTGTGGCGAAGACCGAGGCCCAGATCACGGCCGAGGGCGGTGCGCTGCTCGAGTCGATAATGGCGGGCATGGCCACGAGCGGAACCGCTGCAGTGGTCGTCCCGGTGCCTCCCTCG
>CAZGVR010000019.1:8466-8924 GCA_964528945.1 uncultured Myxococcales bacterium | reverse complement strand
CCCCCGGGCCTCTTGCCGAAGGCGTTTGCCGCAGCTAAACTCCCGGTTCCATCTATCGATGACAGACCGATCCCGGTCGAACGTGGACAGGCCTTTAGTGAAGGTGACAAGGTGGAAGCTAGCGATTCCCTCAAACTGGCCATCAAGCGGATGATCGTCGAGGTCCTGGACCTGGACGACGTGCAGCCGGAGGACATCGAGGACGACGGGCCGCTCTTCATCGAGGGGCTCGGGCTGGACTCGATAGACGCCCTCGAGATCGCCCTCGCGGTGGAGAAGAGGTACGGCGTGAAGATACGGAGCGAGGAGGTGGGACAGAAGATCCTCTACTCCGTGAATACCCTGGCCGAACACATCGTCCAGAACACTTCGGCGGCATGAACCCCTGATGGCGTCCCGGGCTGCGATAGCTGGGCTAGGAGCGATCACCGCGCTGGGTCGCGGCGTGGAGTCCCAGG
>CAZGVR010000019.1:0-8456 GCA_964528945.1 uncultured Myxococcales bacterium | reverse complement strand
AGGCAGGGCATCTCGCGTCCGGGCGGCGCCGGATGGCCGCGCCGACCCTCTTCGATTCCCTCGGCCGCGGTCCGGTGGCCGAGGTGGCGGACGCGGACATCCCGCCCCTGCCCCCGGGCAACGAGTGGATAGACACGCGCGCCGCCAGGCTTGCGATCGCGGCCCTGGACGAGGCCATGGCCGACGCCGGCCTCGACGCCGCTCGCGCCCGGGAGATGTCCCTCTACATCGGCACGACCTCATCGGGCATCCTCGAGGGCGAGGTGGCCCTGATGGTCCCGAGGTCCGGTCCGCGTCCGGCCTACAGGCACTTCGACGACCAGTACGTCGCCGGAGCGATAGCCAGGGCATGCGCACGGGTCCGCGGCATCGGCGGCAGGAGGGTGACGATCTCCACGGCATGCTCCTCCAGCGCGAGCGCCCTGGCCCAGGCCGCTGCCGCGGTCGAGGAAGGGGACACGGGCACCGCGGCCGTCATCGGCGTGGACACGATCACCAGGATGACGTACTTCGGGTTCGGGTCCCTGGGGCTCGTGTCACCGCGACCGTGCAGCCCCTTCGACGCGTCGAGAGAGGGGCTCACACTCGGCGAGGGTGCGGCCTGCCTGATCCTGGAGAGGGCCGGGGCCACGTCCAGGCGAGGAGCAAGGCCGAGGGCGCATGTCCTGGGGTGGCACCGGAACGTCGATGGCCACCACATAACGCAGCCGGATCCCGGGGGCAGGGGGATAGAGGCATGCATGCGCGGCGCGCTCGCGCACGCCGGGATCGGGGCTGCCGACGTGGATCACCTGAACGCCCACGGCACGGGCACTCCGATGAACGATCTCGTGGAGGGCAAGGCGATCGGCAGGGTGGTCGGCAGCGGCGTCCCCGTCACATCGACCAAGTCGTTCACCGGCCACACGCTGGGCGCTTCCGGCGCGCTCGAGGCGGTCTTCTCGATCCTGGCCATGCGGGACGGGTCCATTCCGGCAACCGTGGGCCTCGCGGCGCTGGACCCCGCGCTGGACATCGACGTCGTCACGGGCGCACCCAGGCGCGCGCGCGTGCGGGTGGTGCTCTCCAACTCGTTCGGCTTCGGCGGGAACAACTGCTGCGTGGTGCTGGGAGCCCCGGAGGTCGGGGCGTGAGGCCGGTAGCCATGACGGGCAGGGCGCTCTGCCTGCCGCAGCGCCCGGGCGACGCGGACCTGTCCGTCGCGTTCGGAGCCGTGGCCTCGGCCACGGGACGCCGCACGATCGACTCCGTGATCCGGGACTCGGTCTCGGCCCGTATCAGGCGGAGGCTGTCCCGCGTCAGCCTCATGGTGATCGGCAGCGCCGTGGGGGCGCTCGAGGATGCGGGCATCTCCGATCCCGTTTTCAGATCCCGCATGGCGTCGGTCTTCGGGACCAGCTACGGCGAGATAGCCGGCAGCTGCAGGATCTTCGAGGACGGGCTCGGGCCGTGCATCAGCCCCACGCTCTTCCACAACTCCGTGCACAACGCCCCGCTGGGCTACCTCTCCATCGTGTCGGGCATCCGCGGTCCGTCGTTGACGCTCTCGGAATCCACGCTGTCGGGGGAGGTGGCCGTGGACGTCGCCATCGCCATGCTCCGCGAGGGATCCGCGGGCGCGGTCCTTGCCGGGTCCGGGGACGAGAGCTGCCCTTCGTTCTTCTCGCCCTGCTGGCGCGAGGGCGAGGACGCGCCTCGATCGACCGCCATGACGACCGAGTCCGGTGGACGCCTGGTGACGGACGAGGGCTGCGCGTTCCTCGTCCTCGAGTCCCTGGAGTCGGCTTCCGCGAGGGCGGCGCGCGTGATGGCCATCGTGGATTCGGTCTGCCAAGCACTGTCCGTGGCCGAGGCGCTCGACATGGCCCGCCGCGATGGACCCGTGGATGCGATCCTCGTTCCTGCCGGCCTCGACCGGACCATGGACGACGGGATGATCCGCGAGATCCGCCAAGCGGCCGGTGAGGACGTCAGGCTCGAAAGCGACGGTCCCACCTGCGGGTTCGTGCCTGCATCGGGGGTGATCCGCTGCGCCCTCGCCGTCGATCTCATCGAGGGTGGCGCCTCCCGGGTGGTGACGATCGGGAGGGACCTGGACGGGAAGGCGATCGCGATCGGGATCGCCGGCGCGCGAGGCCTCGCGTGATCCCGGCCGTGCTCGACCTCCTCCCTCACAGGCCTCCCATGGTCCTGGTCGAGGAGGTCCTCCGCATCGACGAGGAGTCCGGGGCCGTGAGCTGCAACTGCGCGCTTCCCGAGGGATCCGGGCTGGTCCGGGACGGTCGGGCGCCGGGGCTGATCGTGATAGAGATGCTCGCCCAGTCCGCGGCCTGCCTCAAGGGCTGGGTCGAGCTGCGGCGCGGCAACCCGGTCCGTCCGGCCTACCTCGTGCGCGTGGACGATCTCGCGCTTGGCCGCCCGCCCTGGCCGGGCGAGCGCGTGACCGTGGAAGCGAGGGAGGTGAGGAGCGTGGCCGATTACTACCTGTACGAGGCGACGGCCTCCTCGCGGGGGGAGGTCCTGGCGAGAGGGACCCTCAGGTTCATGGTCGACCCGCTGGCATGAGGAGGGACCAGGGCATGGACCATTCCACGGAGCGCGTAGCGCTCGTCACGGGGGGATCGAGGGGCATAGGCAGGACCGTTGCCATTCGCCTTGCGGGCGACGGCTACCACGTCTGGCTCGGCTACAGGAGCGACGAGGCCTCTGCCCGCGATGTGGCCTCGGAGGTCGAGAAGGCGGGCAGGACCTGCCTCCTGCTCCGCTTCGACGTCGGCGACAGGGAGGAGGCCAGGGCCGTGCTGGGCGAGGCGATCTCGGGCCTGGCGGCCCAGGAACGCTCCCTTCACGTCCTCGTAAACAACGCCGGCATCACCCGCGATGGGATCTTCGCCTGGATGAAGGACGAGGACTGGTCGGACGTCCTGAGGACGAACCTCGACGGGATCTTCAACGTGACCAGGACCGTGCTGCCAGCGATGCTGCCGCGCAGGTCCGGCCGGATCGTGAACATGACCTCCGTGTCCGGCCGGACCGGGAACGCCGGCCAGGTCAACTACTCGGCCACCAAGGCAGGGATCATCGGCTTCACGAGGAGCCTGTCCCGGGAGGTCGCCCGTTTCGGCGTGACGGTGAACGCGGTCGCTCCCGGCTTCATCGAGTCGGACATGACCAAGGGCATGCCGGCCGACGAGATAAGGAAGAACATACCGATGCGACGGCTCGGCCGTCCGGACGAGGTGGCTTCCGCCGTCTCCTTCCTGTGCTCGGACGGGGCCTCCTACGTGTCGGGCGCCGTGCTGGACGTCAACGGAGGGCTGTTCTGAGGCTGCAATGAAGAGAGTCGTCATCACGGCCCTGGACGCCATCACATGCCTCGGAGAGGGCGTCGAAGACGTCCTGGACGCGATGCTGGCCGGCAGGTCCGGGATCACCAGCATCGCCGAGTGGGACGGCATCGAGGGGCTGAGGACGAGGGTCGGCGGGCGCGTCGCGCTCGATGACTTCTCGGACATCCCCAGGCCGCTCCGCCGGTCCATGAGCCGCGTCTCCCTGCTCGCGGTCCGCTCGTCGAGGCGGATGGTGGAGCGCGCGGGCGTGAGCAGGGAGCTCCTCGGGAACGGGGACACCGGCGTGTCGTTCGGATCCACGATGGGCGGAGTCGAGGAGCTGACGAGGTTCTTCGACGGGTACTTCCACGACCGGGGAGTGACCGGGCTGACCTCCAACACCTTCCTGATGTTCATGAGCCACACGTGCGCCTCCAACGTCGCGCTGGCCCTCGGGTGCGGAGGCAGGATGATCGCGTCGTGCTCCGCGTGCGCGTCCGGCAGCCAGTCCATCGGCTTCGGCTTCGAGGCCATTCGAGCCGGCAGGGCCCGTGCCATGGTGTGCGGCGGCGCCGAGGAGCTCCACTTCCTGACTGCCGGGGTCTTCGACAGGCTCTACGCAGCCTCCACCAAGTTCAACGAGGAGCCGGGACGCACGCCCAGGCCGTTCGACAGGGATCGGGACGGGGTCGTCTGCTCCGAGGGAGCCGGGGTCGTGCTCCTGGAGGAGATGGAGAGCGCCCTCGGGCGGGGAGCGGTCCCGCTCGCCGAGATGATCGGGTACGGCACGCGGACGGACGGGACCCACATGACCAACCCTTCCGCCGGGGGGATGGGGCGGGCCGCGGCAGAGGCCCTGGGGGACGCCGGCATCCGGGCCTCGGATGTGGACTACGTGAACGCGCACGCGACCGGCACGCCGGTCGGGGACGCGGCCGAGGCCGCCATGATCCGGGAGGTATACGGCCCCGGAGTGCCCGTCTCCAGCCCCAAGGGCCACCTCGGTCACAGCCTGGGTGCTTGCGGAGCGGTAGAGGCCGTCCTGACCGTGGAGATGCTGCGGCGGGGCCTAGTGCATCCCACGCTCAACCTCGAGAACGTCGACGATTCCTGCGCAGGGGTCCGGCACCTCCTCGAGCCCACCAGGCTCGACATGCGGGTGGCCGTTTCGCACAGCTTCGCGTTCGGCGGGATCAACTCGGTCCTCGTCCTGAAGAGGTGGGACTCTTGATCCGGAAGGTGCAGTGTGCCGGGCGCGCCTTGCGGGCGGCCGCACCGTTCATGGTGGCGCTCCTCCTCGCCGGTGCAGGCAAAGGCGGGGACAAGCTCGACGAGGTCTTCGCATCCTTTGCGAAGGTGAAGACGGTCAAGGGCAAGTTCGTGCAGGCGAAGAAGCTGGCGGCATTCAAGGACGTACAGCTGCAGGAGGGATGGTTCAAGACGTCGGCGGACGGGAAGGTGCTGTACGTCGTGACCGGACCCGTGAAGTCCATCTTCGCCGTCAAGGGAGGCAAGGCGCTGGTCCGCTACCCGGATCTCGGCTGGGAGGAGGTCACGGACCTAGAGTCGAGCCCGACGATAGGGGCCGCGGTGAAGAGCATCCTGGCGGTGCTCGGCGCCACGAGCGCAGCCCACGTGCGCGACGCGTACCAGGCCTCGGTGAAGAAGGAGAAGGCCGGCGGCTGGACGCTCACGCTGCGGCCGAAGGACGACATGGTGAAGAAGGCCATCGACCGGGTGGTCATGAGGGTGCAGGAGGATGCGAGGGTGACCCACGTCGGCATCTACGAGAAGTCCGGGGATTCCACCCTCATCGACTTTTCCGACATAGTCTTCAACGAGCCCGTCGACGACCCCCTGTTGGACTTCTGAGCTTGACCGGTGGGGCCCATGGCCGAGAAGATCGTCAGGTACCTGGTGAGGCGCAGGGGAGCCGTGCTCGGGATCGGAGCGGTGCTCGTCGCGGCCGGGATCTTCGTCTCGACGGGCCTCGAGATGGGCCAGGACGTGTCCGAGCTGCTTCCGTCGCTGCCGGGCGAGGACAGGCGGGCGCTCGACTTCATCTCGCGATCCTCGCTGTTCGACCGGATGTACGTGGAGGTGTCCGGCGCCGACACCGAGGTGCTCGCCGGCTTCGCCTCGCGGCTCGCCGACATGCTGGAGACGGTGCCGGGCATAGGCGCAGTGGAATCGCGCGTGCGGCCGGAGGAGGAGAGGGCTGCAGCGTCACTGATCTTCGGGCACAGGTTCCATCTGCTGCGCGCCAGCGGCCGGGTCCTGGACGAACTCCTGGGGAGTGAGGGAATCGCGGCGGCCCTCGCCCTCGACAGGGCCAGGCTCCTGGGCCCCATGGCCATGGCTTCGGGGTCGGTTCCCAGGGATCCGCTCGGGCTGGCCGACAGGGTGCGGAAGGGCCTGTCGCTCGCCTCGGCCTCGGGCAGGGTCAGGATGTACCGCGGGCTGGCGTTCACGCCGGATCTGGACCGGTGCCTGCTCAGGTTGAGGACCGACTCGAGGGCTCTCAGGGTGGACGATGCCGGTGCGCTGGTCGACAGGGTCCGCGGCGCGATCGATGCCGAGAGGCGCTCCGGGCCCTTTCGCGCAGTGGTCGCTCGCGTCACCGGGGCGCACGTCTTCTCCTCGGAGAGCGCACGCATCGTCAAGAAGGACGTGACTCTGGCCTTCGGGCTGGCAACGGCCGGCATCCTGCTGCTGCTCTGGGTCTGCTTCAGGCGTCCGGTCCCTGTGGTCGCCGCGCTCCTGCCATCGGCCGCCGGCGTGCTGGCCGGCTTCGCGGTATCCAGGATCGTCCTCGGGCGGATGAGCGGCATCGCGGTCGGATACGGGTCCATCGTCGTCGGCATAGCGGTCGACTACTCGATCCACTACCTCCAGGAGCGGCTCGCCTCCGGGCCCGGCCCTGGGGTCGAGGCTCGCGTGCTGGGGCGGATCGCACCGAGCCTCGTGGCCGGTTTTCTCACCACCCTGGTGGTCTTCGCCGTGTACGGGGTGTCGAGCTTCCCGCTCATCCGCGAGCTGGGGGTCTTCGCAGGATCGGGAGTGACCGCCGGCTTCCTGGTTTCCGTGCTGATCGTTCCCCTCCTGCCGGCGAGCCCGATCGGCGAGGGGCGGGCCGCCGGGTTCGTCGTGATCCTGCCGGACGCGATCGTGCGCCCGTCCAGGGGCCGTGCAATCGTAACCATCGTAGCCGCGGCCGCGATCGTTGCGGCCGGGGCTGCGCTCGCGACGCGGCTGACGATCGACGACGACGTCAGGAGGCTGGACTTCAGGTCGCCCGAAACGTCACGGTTCGCCAGCGAGTTCGAGAAGAGGTGGCTGGGGCAGCAGGAGGGAAGAGTGGTCGTCGCGCGCGGCAGGTCGCTCGAGGAGGCGCTCGTGCTGAACGACGCGGTCGCCGAGGCACTGCGAAAGGCGGACATCGACGCGTCGTCGCTCTCGGGCGTGCTCCCCTCGGCCGCGACCCAGCGTGCAAGCCTCTCGGCGCTTCTCCACCGCGACTGGGCATCGATACGCTCGGCTATCGAGTCGGAGGCCGATGCACTCGGGTTCGCCTCCGGCACGTTCGAGCCCTTCTTCCACGACCTGGAGCGTGCGCGCCGAGACGATCCCCCGCCTCTCACCGAGCGGGATCTCGCCGGCACGCCCATGGCACACCTCGCCGCCGGGGCGATCGTCCGGATCCCGGGAGAGGTCGCGATCCTGACCTTCCTGCCGGGCGGGCACCTGGACGACAGGGCTCCCGCGCTTCTCGCTGGCATGCGTCCGCATGTCGTGGTCACGAGCCGCGTCGAGGTCATGAACCGCGTATTCGGTTCGGTCAGATCCGAGGTGCTCAGGCTGAGCGCCATAAGCCTCCTTGCCATACTGCTCGTCCTGCTGCTGAGGTATCGCAGGATCTGGCCGGCGGCAGTCGCCATGGTCCCGGTGATCGTCGCCTGCGCCTCCACCGCCGGACTGCTCGCGCTTTCCGGCATGGCCGTGAACGCCATCGCGGCGCTATCCTTCACCCTCATCCTGGGTGTCGGGCTGGACTACGGAATATTCATGCTGGATGCGATGGACCGCGGCGCATCGGCCGGGCTGACAGGAGGGGCCGTCCTCTTCTCGGGGCTCACGACCACGGCGAGCTTCGGGGTGCTGGCATTGTGCAGGAGCCCGGTCCTCCGCTCGACCGGGATCGTGGTGCTCGCCGGCGTCCTCGCGAGCCTGGCCGCCGCCCTCGTGGTCGTGCCGGCGATGAAGGTCCTCGCGCAGGCGAGAGGAGGCAGGTCGTGAGGCGCGCCGTCCTCATCGTGATGATGGTGCTCTCGGCAGGAGGCTGTCCCCCATCCAGGGGGGTGAAGGGCGCTGGCTCGGTCCAGTTCTGGAGCCTGGTCAAGATCACGGCCGGCGGATCCTCCCACGCGATGAAGTGCCTCCAGGAGTCCGGGGGGGAGGAACTGAAGGTGGCGTGCTTCTCGGCCGTGGAGGTCCCGCTCTTCACCGTCGAGATCGAGGGTGACCGCGTGACGACCACCGCCTCGTCACCGGCCATAGCGGCGCAGATACCCTTCGACATCGGGAACATCGGTCGCGACGTGTGGCGTGTCCACGTGGCCGTGGACAAGGAGGATCTGGCCGGCTTCGAGGCGTCGGGCGGGGCCGGATTGCCCGAGGACGACGTGAAGGTGGAGCGCGACGGCAGCGGCAGGATCGTCCACAAGTCGTTCGAGAAGGACGGCGTCGTCGTGGCAGAGGCAGCCTTCGAGTACGTGGACGGGACCGGTCACGCTTCCAGGATCCGGTTCACGAGCCACGAGCCGCCGTACGCGATCGAGATAGTGCAGTGAGGCGCGCCGAGGCCGGGGGGATCAGAGCCCGGTCTCCAGGAGGATGGCCGAACCCCGGCTCGCGGCCGAGGACATGGCTCCGGACCTGAGGCCTTCCACGACCTCGAGCGTCCGCATGACCGTAGAGTCGAGAGGCACCTTCTCGGAGACCTGCCCGTCGCGTGTCTTGATCTCGAAGGAGCCATCCTTGAGGCCCTTGTCGCCCGCCACCACGCGCACAGGGATGCCCAGGAGGTCGGCGTCGTTGAACTTGACGCCCGGCGTCTCGTCGCGGTCG
>CAZGVR010000018.1:10097-15281 GCA_964528945.1 uncultured Myxococcales bacterium | reverse complement strand
GGATCCTTCCGACCGCCATGGAGAGCATCACGACGAGAGCCAGCGTCACGCGCATCTCGTCTCGTCGTCCTTCCAGAGGTTCCGGTTGTCGATTATGGGCTTGATGCCGTAGTCGTCGTACGTACGGGAGTAGATGTCCAACGTGTCGTAGGCCTTGTCTCCGCTGATCTCCTCGGCTTCCTCGATAATGCCCGGATGCCTGCCGGCCATCTCGTCGACCATGGGCATCATGTGGTCGGGGCTTACGTGAGGCCGCCGTCCACGTGGCCCCTTGTGTCTCCACCTGACCTCACCGGCAGGGCCGAACCGATCCACGATCGATACGTATTAGAGTGTAGCCGTAGGATTGCGGCTAGTATTCGACGTCGGGAAAGGTCACATCTCTCAGGGTAGTTTACGATCCGACTGTGCCTCGCGGATCCTCTCGGATAGGGGGGTGATCGGCTTGACTCCCCTCAGGAGGCGGAAACCTTCGGGACAGTGCGACCCGAGTTCCTTCAGCTTGGTGTAGTCAGTTCCCACCGTGCCGAAGAGGCGCTTCCTGATGACTCGGATCTCTTCGATCCTCTGCTCGGCTGGATTCAACACAGGCGCAGGCATCAGTCTGTTTCCTCCAGAAGGCCTTCGGGTGTGACGATGATCGGGGAGGGAAGGCCAAGCATCCTGTTCACCGCTTCGATGTGGCGTACCTTGCGCCCATTCGCCAGGTGCCTGCAGTTCCACGTGAGGAGATAATCGCAGCCGTACAGGGCCGCCATTGCAAGGTGCGCGGCATCTCCCTGGTCGTCCCGGGGCATCACCTTGTGGTCGATATACGCCTTGACCACCTCGCCCAAGCGTTCCGGCGCCTCCAGGACCAGCACTTCGCTCATGAGTTCCAGCGCTCCGGCGCGGATGAAATCCGGAGCGGATTCGAGCTCGAGCAGTGTGAACCCGCTGGTCACGAGCGTGAATTCGGCGGATCGTTGCGACCACCAGCGCCTCGTTACGTCGCACCAGTGCCTGCTGGCGGGATCGTCCCTCACCTCGAAATGGAAGCTGGGGATCGTGGTTTCGATGTAGGCTGTAGGCTTCGACCTCATGTTCGGCGGTGAATGTACTTCACATCCATGCAGGCGGCAATTCGCAGGCGCGGAAGGATCCGCCGGTCAAGAGGGCGTGCACTTCCTCGAGGGCGGGACCGGCCTGGCCATCGCCAGGTCCACGAGCCTGTCCACGAGGGCAGGGTAGGCGAGGCCCGAGGCGTTCCACATCTTCGCGTACATGCTGATGGCCGTGAAGCCCGGAATGGTGTTGATCTCGTTGAAGAGCACGCGGCCCGTGGCCCTCTCCACCAGGAAGTCGACGCGCGCCATTCCCCAGCACTCGAGGACCCTGAAGGCGCGCACTGCCATGGCCCTGACCCTGGCGGCCAGGGCCGGGTCCACGTCCGCGGGCACGACGGTGCGGACCGCTGCCGCGTCGATGTACTTGGCCTCGAACGAGTAGAAGTCGCCGTTCACCTGCACGACCTCGCCGAGGGCC
This sequence comes from uncultured Myxococcales bacterium, assembly GCA_964528945.1. Lineage (GTDB taxonomy): Bacteria > Myxococcota_A > Polyangia > DRWM01 > DRWM01 > CAZGVR01. The sequence continues at coordinate 13,757 of CAZGVR010000018.1, read as the reverse complement.
GTGGCCGAATCCGGATCCAGGCCGCCAAGGACAGCGCACTCGATCTCCCTGGGGTTCGCGACCCCCTTCTCCACGACGATCTTGGTGTCGTGGTGGAAGGCCTCCTCCAGGGCTCGCGCGACCTTGCCGGGATCCTCCACCCTGGAGATGCCCACCGACGATCCGAGGCTTGCAGGCTTCACGTACAGCGGGAAGCCGTGGCGGTGGTAGCTGCCCGGTCCGCTGTCCAGTGATGCCATCCGACCACGAGGAACGGCGTGATCTCGATCCCGGCATCCCTTGCGAGCCGCTTCATCACGTCCTTGTCCATGCCGACCGCAGACCCGGTCACGCCCGCTCCCACGTAGGGCAGGTCCGCGATCTCCAGGATCCCCTGGACAGTGCCGTCCTCGCCCATGGGCCCGTGCAGCACGGGGAAAACCACATCGACCGGGATGGTCTCGGCACGATCGCCTACGCCGTCGCCCGTGCCCGCGCCAAATGCAACGAACGCGCGCCCGCCCGGAAGCGGTGCCACCCTCCGGCCCACGCCCGGGCGGATCGCGGCCCGGCCGGGGTCCTCGGGGTGGTCGATGTCGTCCTTGCCGCCGAGCAGCAGCCAGCGGCCGTCGGGCGCGATGCCGATGAGCACGATCTCGTACTTCTCGGCAGAGGCCTCGCGCGCAACGGACATGCCGCTCGCCAGGGAGACCGAGTGCTCGCCGCTCTTGCCGCCCAGGAGGATCGCCAGCTTGGTTCGCGCCATGCGGCAAGTCATACCACTCGCCGGCCGCCCCCTCAAAAATGTGGCAGGTGGCGGGTCCCGGCGAGCGCCGGGGCGCATGCGCCGGATGCGTTGGGAATGGTCGGTTGCGAGTGCCTCGCGGGACTGTGTAGCGCGAAGGAAAAAACCCGCGTGGCGCGGGACGGAAGGAGGGAACGATGACCAGGCTGACGACGGCGGTAGCGGCGATCCCGGGACTCTTGCTTGCGCTCGCGGCCGGGCAGGTGACGGCGACAACGGCCGGGCCCGACCTGTTCGGCTACACGGCCGCCGACGAGGAGGAGGCGTCAGTTGACTACGCCTGGGTGGACATGTCGGGCGGGACCGACATCCTGGGCGACATGGGGGACGAGTCGTGCATCGGCCCGATCCCGCTCGGGTTCACGTTCCGGTTCTACGGGGTGGAGCACGACGGGATATACGTGCTCTCGAATGGTATCGTGACGTTCGAGCCGTACCTCCTGCCCGGCATGTACAGCCTCCAGTGCCCGCTGCCCGAATCCACCAAGCCCGACGACATGATCTCCTACTACCAGCACGACTTCGATCCTTCGAACTCCGCCGCGTGCGTGGACTGCCACGTGTGGTACGCCACGGGCGGGACCGCGCCGGACAGGTGGTGGGGGCTCACCTACTGGAAGGTCCCTGCCTACGGCGGCGACGCGAGCAGCGCCGTGACCGTGCAGGTCGTGCTGTACGAGGGCACTGACGAGGTCCGGGTCCAGGTCGCTGATCTGAGCGGTGCCGCAACGGGCGGGACCAACGTCATGATCGGCATCGAGTCGGCGGACGGCAGTGCCGGCCTGAGCTTGCCCGGCTGCAACACTCCAGGCTACACGCACACGCGCCAGGCCATCGTGTTCTCGCCGCCCGAGAGCGGGGCCCACGCGTTCCCGGCCGCGAGCAGGGGATGGGGCCTCGCCGGTGCAACGATCGAGCACGAGTTCGGCATTGCGAACTACGACGCCGCGGCAGCCTCGTTCTCGGTCTCCGTGTCCGGCGGCTCGTGGACCACGACGCCGTCCGCGACCACGATCGACCTGGCTGCCTTCGAGTCTGCCGTCCTCACCGTCGGTGTGGACGTACCGGCCGCGGCCGCGCCCGGATCCGGCGACAGGTCCACGATCACGCTGACCCCGGCTTCAGGCACGCCGTTCGCCCTCACGGTCACGACCTCGGTGCAGGACCCGCCGGACGAGTGGCAGGTCGTGACCGAAATGCCTAACTGGGTCATCTGGCCAGCGACGGCGACAGAGGGCGACACCTTGTACGTCATGGGTGGGGCCATCGCGGATGCCCCTTCCGGGGACCCCGACATTGCACCGCGGAGCGACTACTTCCAGGCGCTGGACACCTCGACCATGATGTGGGACGACTCGGTAACCGGCTCGCTGCCGCCCGTGCCTGTGCCTGGGGATGGGAACTGGGGGCAGGCGGCTTGCGGGATGAACGGCCGGGTCTACGTGGCGGGGGGCAACTCCTATATTTACGGCTATACTACCGGCTATGCCATTGACCTTTTCATATACGATGTGGCCGGAAACTCGTGGTCGCAGGGCGCAGACATGCCCGGAGGCAGGTCCTGGCAGGCGATCGTGTGCGACGAGACGCACGACACCCTGTACGTGATCGGCGGCTACGGCCTCGGGGACTACGGGCATGAGTACCTGGGCTCCGACACCCTGTGGTCCTACGACGCGGCCACGGACACGTGGGACTCTACCCTGTCGCCGCACCCGCTGGCGATCGCGGCCGCCTCTGCTCAGATGGTCGGGGACGGCGCGTTCCTGGTCGCCGGCGGCCAGACCGGAGAGTTCGAGGACTGGTACACCGTGCGCTCCTTCACCTACACGCTCGCCACGGACACGTGGGAGGAGTCGGGAGAGCTGAACCTGGGCAGGCACTACCAGGCATCCGCTGCCCTGCCGCCCGATCGCATGTGCCTGATTGGCGGGGAGCCATCCTACTTCGGCACGACGGGCACGACGTCCGGATGGGAGTGCTGGATGGACGGGTACTGGACCCCGCAGATCGCGGGCATGCCGGAGCCCAGAGCCTACTTCGCGGCCGGATCCGTCGGCGGCACCATCTACGTGACGGGCGGCATGACCGCCGACGTGTACGGCCCTGCACCGGCTCACACGACCGCGGTCGAGCGCTACCCGTCGGGCCCGATCCCGGACACGGAGACCGACGCGCCCGAGGACGTCGTGGCTGACTCGCCCGAGGACGCGCCCGCCGACATGCCCGGGGACTCGACTTCCGACACGTCCACCGACGCTCCCGAGGACACCGCCACCGACTCGGGCGACGGCGGCGGGGACGACGGCTGCTCCTGCTCGCTCGCCTCGTAGCCGTCGCCGTAAACGACCCGGTCGACGGGACCGCCTTGCGATCCCGTCCTTCCCATGAAAACGGCACGCGCGCGCGACGCCTCTCCGGCCGGGGCTCGCTCCGGGTCACATTGCCATGCGGGCGATAACAAGAACGCCGCAGGTTAGGGAGGGCATTTCCAGTTTGATTCGGCTATAGTGGTCCAGATTCCAGGATTTCCTGCGTCAGCGACATGCACGGATGCTCGGGCGGGCGATGCGCGCGGCCCTTCACGTGCCGGTCGGCCAAGCAAGCCTGGAAACCCCTTCGATCGAGGCGACCACCAGCAGGCGCAGGTGGTGCACGACCTCCCGGCCGCGCGCGAAGCCGTCGCGCACGAAGGCCGCGTGCCCCACGTAGCAGGCGCTCTCCCCGCGCGACTCCAGGCGCTCGGGGAAGAACAGCAGCACCGGCGGCGCCCCGCCGCGCAGGTCGACGGTCACGTCCGAGCGCACGGCGGCCGCGTCGGCCTGGGCGGCGCCCGCGTCCTCGGGGTCCCACTCCGCGAGCAGGCGCGAGAGCTT
>CAZGVR010000018.1:4266-10087 GCA_964528945.1 uncultured Myxococcales bacterium | reverse complement strand
CAGCAGGCGCAGGTGGGGGAGGCTACCATCGGCAGGCGTGGGGCATGTTTCGCGTCGAGGAGCGAGGACCGGCGAGCGAAAAGCGACGGGCGGCGAGCGTGGGCCGAGGAATAGTTGGCATCCGCCGGCGTTGAACTATACAATCCTGAGAGAGGATGGCGAAGCCGAAGAAGAGGGGGCAAGGCGGGAGCGCCCTGTGGTGGTTCCTGCTCGTGTCGATCGTGGTCCATCATGCCATGGTCATGACCGTGGTGCGCGCACCGGACACGAAGCGGTGGGTGCGGCACGAGGTCGCGCTCGTCGAGGACAGTGACGATGAGGCAGTACCGGACGAGCCCGAGAAGAAGCTCGTCCGGATCCCGCCCGAGATCCTGGCAGCGGCCCAGGCGCTCGAGCCCGTGGACGCCGACGATCCCGTCAAGAGGAAGCCCAAGAAGCTCAATCCCGATCCCGAGGAAGTGAAGCCCGAGCCCAAGCCAGAGCAGGAGCCCGAGGTGGAGGCCATCGACCCGGCCGACCCAAAGGTCATGAAGCTGGAGGGCCTCCACTTCGTGGACGTCCGGACCAACGAGTCCGACGAGCCGCCGCCCGACGCCAAGTACTTCGCGCCCATCAACAGCAAGGTCGACGAGGAGACCAGGGCCGAGAACACCAACATGGACAAGGACGACGGGAAGTCCGCGGTCGGCGAGGCCGGCGACCCGTCCGAGACGTCCGGCAACGCCGAGGATTCGCTTGCAGCCCACCTGGTCGAGGACGACCCGCAACCAGCCGAGGACAGCCCTGTCACCGACAAGCCCGAAGCCCCGGATCTGATCGACGCGACCCCGTCGCCTGCCGTGTCCAAGACCGACGACCCGTCGGGGACCGTTGCCGAGAAGACGCCCGAAGCCCCGGAATCCACGGATCAGCCCTTCTCGCTCACGCCCGACAACTCGCCGACCGTAGAGCTGTCCATATCGGACGACGGGGAGTTCGTGGATCCCGAGACGGGCTTGCCGCTGCCGACCTACAAGCAGTCCAAGCTGGCCAAGGAGAAGAAGGGCGGGGACGCCGCCGGGCCGGATCCCAAGCTCGCGGATCTGGATCTCTCCTACAACGAGATGGACGGCGTGCTCGGGGCAGACATGGAGGACCTGAAGAAGACCTGGAAGGAGGCGAAGAAGTCCAAGCAGAAGGGCGGGTTCACGGGCAAGATCGGGAAGGTCTTCAGCCAGCTCGAGAACTTCATCCCGGACGTCAAGCCCGGCAACCAGACCGCGCTCAACGCGGCCTACCATCCCTTTGCCGAGTACCTGACCGCCTTCCACAGGACCATGCACCCGCACTGGGGGGACGGGTTCCTGGTGTCGCTCGCGCTCAAGCCGAACGGCGATCCCATGAACGACATGTCGCTCTACGCCAAGCTCGAGATCGTGGTGCTGCCGGACGGCACCGTGGGCAAGGTGACCGTGGTCAAGACCTCGGGCATCCTGGCGTACGACGTGGCCGCGATCGACGCGGTCTACTCGGGCGAGCCCTATCCACCGCCGCCCGAGGTCATCAAGTCCTACGACGGCAAGGTCTACCTCCGCTGGGGGTTCTACAGGAACTCGAGCCAGTGCGGCGTATGGAACGCGGAGCCGTACATGATCACCGCGCCCAAGGACAAGAAGAAGGTCAAGCCGCCCTCGGAGAAGAAGGCACTTGAAGGGGACGGCTAGGCGTCCTTAACGAGCCGCACGCCTTCGAGATCCGGATCCACGGGGATCACGGCGAAGCCCTGGTCCGCGGCCCACTTCGAAAACCTCGACGCCGCGTCCGGGTCCTCGTAGTAGGCGAGGTGCAGGTCCCCGCCGCCCGCGCCAGAGGGCCTCGATACGCCGCCGGTCCGCCGCGTGTGCCGCATGACCAGCCTGTCCCGCGGCGTGACCAGCTCGGCATCGAGCAGGTCGCCGAGCTCCTCGTAGGCGGCCGCTGCCACGTTCACGCCGGTCCGGAGCGTGTGCCACTCCGCGCGCGAAAGCCCGTCGATGATGCCGCCCGCGGCCTCGCCGAACACGTCCACGTTCGCGCGCACTCTCGGGTTCCCGGCCTTCACGAGGTCCCGGTGCCGCGCGAGCGTGCTCGACGTCCTGGGCACCCGGACTCCGAGCCCGACCGCGACCATGGGGAAGCGCGGCAGCGTCGCGATCCTCCGTACCGTGCCAGGCATGCGGAAGAGCACGATCCCGCCGCGCACCGAGGCGGCCGCGTCCGCGCCGCTGCCGTTCCCTGCCTGCAGGTGGCGATGGATGGAAGCGCAACGCCGTGCGAGTTCGCTCCTCCTGCCCAGGCTCCCTTTCGATTCGATCTCGAGCAGGCCGACCACTGCGGCAGTCGCGGCGGCAGACGAGCCCACGCCGAGCTTTGCCCGGCCGCTCCGGAACGCCCCGAGATCGAGCGATACCGCGGTCCGTGCCCCGGCCGTACTCCGCGCAGAGCGCAGGATCGCGGTCACGAAATCGCGCGTGCCAGGGTCGTCCATCCCGGCCCGCACCAGCCTCGCGCGTGCGTGGACCTTCACCGTGGAGACCAGGCACCAGCCTCCGGACAGCACTGACCATTCGCCAGCCAGGAAGACCTTGCCAGGTGCGACCACCACCGTCATGGAGGAGTCCGGATCGACCATCGGGGCTTGTATAGCAGGCACGATGTGTTAATTTCTAGCCCGATATCCGGACAAGAGCCCGGGAGGGCAAGGTGGACACGGGCAAGCCCGAGGTAGAAGGCTCGGTAAGGAGCGCGGCTGAAGACCCTGCCGGGGGATCCGCCTTTGCCAGGGACACGATCCCTCCCACGCCCGAGAAGGCAAAGGTCATAGAGCAGGCGCTCACCGGTAACGCGGTGGTGGAGCAGAAGTTCCCGTCTTGGCCACCGCCCGACGGCGTGCAGCCGGAGAAGATCAAGGAAGGGATCGACTACCGGATCATCGAGCCGTCGCGCATGCCCGGGGAGATCGCGCCGCCGTCCCCCGTCCAGCCGGGCCTCGCACAGAAGCCCGATGCCCCGGCAACGCCTGTCGGCCGCGCGGATCCGCGGGCAGCGTGGGAATACGCGTTGGTAGTTCGAGAGGAGGCCCTCCGCAAGACCGAGGCGCAGCTGATCGACAAGGAGAACAGGCTGCTGGAGCGCGAGGTGGTACTGGGGGGGAGGGCCAGGCTCCTCGACGACCGCGAGGACAAGCTCAAGAGCCGCGAGATCCGGCTGCGCGACTGGGAAGCAAGGCTCATGGACCGTGAAGCCTCGCTCAAGGAGCGCGAGGTGGAGTTCGCGAGCCGGCCTCCCAGGGCAACGGCAGATACGCTTCTGCAGTCGGAGATCCTGCAGCCTCCTCCGCCGCCCGTGGAGGTGGTGGAGCCTCCCACGGTGATGCGATCCATAACGGGCAACTTCCGCATCGAGATCACGCCGGGCAGCGGAGGCTGGGAGCTCCTGGGCGAGACCGACTCCGGCAAGCACGGGAAGCGCTGAGATGGCACGCTCCGGCCCGAGAGGAGCGGTCGCGATCTTCCTCGCCTCGCCCCTCGCCATGCTGGCTGCGGGCTGCCATCCCGACTGCACCAGGGAGGAGGACGTCCGGGTCTCGCTGGCAATGTCCTCGGATCTCCCTGTCGAGCACGGATCGTCGGTCTTCGACGGAGACGTGGTGATCGACAGCGTTATCGAGCGCGATGGCCAGTGGGACGTGGAGCTGACCGGACCCGATGCCGAGGGCGTGGAAAGGACCATGCAGCTCGCGGTCTTCTCGGATCCTCCCGTGGAGCTGGATCTGGCGCCGGGCGAGACCGTGGCCTTCCAGTACCTGCACGACGAGCCGCTATGGTCCAACAGCTTCGCCGGGTTCTGGCGGGACGGTGACCTCCTCCTCGGCGTCATGGACCAGGCCATGGCAGTGGAGGCGAACATCAGGATCGAGCCTCTCTTCATCCAGGCCAGGAGGGGGTTCTGCCCGCAGATCTCGGACGACTGCGGGGCTCACGAGCGCGCGGGCATGCGCGTCACTGCCCCGGACGGCCGCAGGGTGCTGGTCATGGACCACGGGATCGAGACTCTGCTGGGCCCAAGGAGCTACAGGATCATGGTCGAGGAGGCGCGCCTCAACTTCGAGAGCCTGTTCGTCGTGTGCACGGACAGGCCCTGGGGATGGCTGAGGGCGCTGATCGTCGATGTCACGGGCTGATCGCAGCCGCCTGGCAATGGCCGCGGCGATCGCGGCCGCTGCCCTGTCCCTGGCGGCGTGCGGCAGGAAGCCGCCCGCGCACGCCAGGTGGAAGATGGCCCTGGGGGAGGGGAGTTCCATCGCGATCGACGTCGATTTCAGCGGTGCGTCGTCATCCTGGAAGGTGGAGAGCGAGTGGAGGAAGTCCTCCCTCATGCCCGTGCGGGCCTTCCGGGTGAAGGCGGACGCCCATGCCACGGCCGCCGTGCTCGATGCCATCCGCAAGGCAGGGCCGGCCGACGGCGTGGCGTGCACGCTCGAGGTGGAGCCGTGGCCCGGCAAGAACGAGAGCGTAGCCTGCGCCCCGCTCTCGGGCGCGCTCCACGCCTCCTGGTTCACCGCGCGCCACCTGAATCTCGCGGGGCTGGACGCGGAGTCCGTCCTCGACGCGAAGTACGTGAAGGACTACTACGCGGACGGGATCGCCATGCTGGGCACGGGTGGATCCTCCCCGATCTGGGTCGCCACGACCGGGCAGATCGAGGAGGCGGGCAAGGCCAGCGGCGAGGGGCGGGACGTGGACGCGGTCGTGCTGCTCAGGAACGCGCTCAGGTCCAGGCTCGACGACCAGGCCGCGCGCCTCATGAAGGGCATGGAGATCGCCGACATGCCCGATCCGGGCCCTCGGGGCGATGACGCGAGTTGACTGGAACCCGTCCGGGGTTAAATGATAGGCGCTCGAACGGAGTCAGCCATGTGGGATTACACCGACAAGGTCAAGGACCTCTTCCTGAACCCGAAGAACGTGGGCGAGATAGAGAACCCGGACGCGGTGGGGGAGGTCGGCTCGATAACGTGCGGGGACGCGCTGCGCCTGACCCTCAGGATCGACCGCGGCGACGGGAAGATCACGGACGCGAAGTTCAAGACCTTCGGGTGCGCCTCGGCCATCGCCTCGTCCTCGGTCCTGACCGAGCTGATCATGGGCAAGACCCTGGAGGAGGCCTCGCGGATCTCCAACCGCGACATCGCCAGCGCGCTGGGCGGCCTGCCCGAGGAGAAGATGCACTGCTCGGTCATGGGCATGGAGGCGCTCGAGGCCGCCATCGCGAGCTACCGCGGCGAGAAGCCGCCGGTGGACGCCATGGAGGAAGGCGAGCTCGTGTGCAAGTGCTTCGGCGTCACGGACACGCGCATAAGGAAGGTGGTACGCGAGAACTCCCTCTCCACGGTCGAGCAGGTCACCAACTACACGAAGGCCGGCGGCGCGTGCGCGTCGTGCGTCATGGACATCGAAGACATCCTCAAGGAGGAGCTCGCCGCCAGGGAGAGGAAGGCCGGCGAGAAGGCCTCGGTCCCGCCGCGCAGGAAGCTCACCAACCTCCAGAAGATATCGCTGATCCAGAAGGTGATGGACGAGGAGATCAACCCGAGGCTGAAGGGAGACGGCGGCGAGATCCAGCTCGTCGACGTCGACGGCGACAGGGTCATCGTCAGCCTGCGCGGCATGTGCATGGGCTGCCACTCCGCCCCCCTGACCATCTCCTACGTCGAGGAACCGCTGCGCGCGTGCGTGGCACCCGGCCTCGAAGCCGCGCCCGAGGAGGCCTCAGACAGGGCGCCCTTCATCAACCCCCGCCC
>CAZGVR010000018.1:1747-4256 GCA_964528945.1 uncultured Myxococcales bacterium | reverse complement strand
TTCCTATGCTGGACGCGCGGTCGGTTCTCGCCATCCCCACCAGAGTTTAAAAGCCCGGCCAAAGGCCGGGCTTTTTGTTTTTTGCAATAGTTAACCTGGCAAATATTGGGAAGTTAAGTGAACGGCTGCGCGAGTTCGTGGCACCCGGCCTCGAAGTCGTGCTAGAGGAGGCCTGAGACATGGGGACCTTCATCAACCCCTGCTTCATCTACCTGGACAACAACGCGACGACCCAGGTGGCGCCCGAGGTGTTCGAGGCCATGCGCCCGTTCTTCCTGAACCAGTTCGGCAACCCCTCGAGCATGCACACGTGCGGCGGAGTGGTGGCCCAGGTCGTTGACGACGCCAGGGAGAGCGTGGCCAGGCTGCTCGGCTGCGATGCGACCGAGATCGTGTTCACCTCGGGCGGTACCGAGTCGGACAACTTCGCGATCCGCGGCATCCTGGACGCCAACCCCGAGAAGCGGCACATAGTCACGTCCAGGGTCGAGCACCCGGGCGTGCTGAACCTTGCGAGGTGGCTCAAGCGCAAGGGCTACGAGGTCACCGAGCTGGACGTGGACGGCGACGGCAACCTCGACCTGTCCTCCTACAGGGCCTCGCTCCGCGAGGACACGGCCATCGTCTCGGTGATGTGGGCGAACAACGAGACCGGGGTCGTGTTCCCGATCGAGGAGATGGCCGCGATCGCCAGGGCGCGCGGCATCACCTTCCACACGGACGCGGTCCAGGCCGTGGGCAAGATCCCGGTCGACCTCTCCAAGCTGCACGTGGACCTCCTGAGCCTCTCGGGCCACAAGCTCCACGGGCCCAAGGGCATCGGCGCCCTGTACATCAGGCGGGGTACGCGCATCAGGCCGCTCCTGCACGGCGGCCACCAGGAGCGGGGCCGCCGTCCCGGGACCGAGAACGTGCCCGGGATCATCGGGCTCGGCAAGGCTGCGGAGCTGGCGCTCGAGCGGATGGACGACGAGAACACGAGGGTGAGGGCGCTCCGCGACGGGCTCGAGGCCAACCTGGTCTCGGCGGTCAAGAGGACGCGCGTGAACGGCTGCCTGGACCGCAGGCTGCCCAACACCAGCAACATAAGCTTCGAGTTCATCGAGGGGGAAGCCATCCTGCTCAGGCTGAACGAACTGAAGATCGCCGCGTCCTCGGGATCCGCGTGCACGTCCGGATCGCTCGAGCCGTCGCACGTGCTGCGCGCCATGGGCATACCCTTCACCATGATCCACGGGTCGGTGCGGTTCAGCTTCTCCAGGTACAACGACGCGGACCAGGTCGAGTACGTGTCCAGGGAGTTCCCGAAGGTGGTAGATGCCCTGCGGAAGATCAGCCCGTACTGGAACGATTCGATGGGGTAGGCAGGGCGTGGAGCGGCGGGCGGCTAGTCCGCGACCGTGATCGTGTAACCAGGCGTGCCGTTGAACCAGGCGCCCCAGTAGGCCGCGACGACCCAGACCGTCGTGTCGGCGCCCGGGTTCCATGTCACCTGGGAATCGTAGTCACCGCCCGCGTAGTCGACGTCGTCGTTGAACCCGATGACCGCGCTCGTGGCCGGGTTGTACACGTACATGTACGGATCCATGGTGGCGAAGTCGTCCGAGACCAGATCGAACGTGTAGGCCGTGCCGCCGATTGCGGCGAACTCGTACACGTCCAGGTCGCCGCTGTCCAAGGTCGCGTGGAACGGCGTGTTGACCGCGAGCGGAGCGCCGGTCGTGGCTAGCGTGGGAGTGCTGACCGTGATGTCGTAGGTGTAGGTCGGGCCTCCCTCGCAGCACTGGTCCGCCGGCGGGGTCGTGGCGTCCCCGTAGAAGGACCCTGCCATGAGCCGGCCGTCGATGGCCGCGATCGCGTAGTGCCCGGTCGTGTCTATGATCCACTGCCTCTGCACGGTGCCCGGGTCCATGAAGCTCGGGCCCATGGTGCTCCACTCGATGGACGTTCCGGCCGCGTTGATCCTCAGCGCCTCGAAGAACGGGTAGTAGGCGGACGACGCGCCCGAGGCCGAGGTGACCTGGAGCAGGGTGCCGGCCGTCAGGGTGCCGAGGTCGATGTCGTCCTCGTCCAGCATGGCGCCGTCGCCGATGTCCGGCTCGCACCCGGTCGCACTCATGTTGAAGGGCAGGGTGGTGCCGTCCTCGGGGCTCACGCCCAGGGTGTTGGGCTCGACCTCGGTCCCCGTGCCGCAGTCGAAGTCGAACTCGCGGGTCCAGGTCCCGGTCCAGGATGGTGCCGTGGCCAGGTCCTCGAGCACGGGCCTGAAGAGCTTCATCTCCCAGGCGCCGGCCACACGGCCGTAGAGCCTCATGTTCCTGAGGTCGATGAAGATGTGCAGCGGGACGCCCACGTTCCCGGACTCGACGTCCGCGGGAGGCCAGTAGTTGTCCGGGAGATCCGCGCCCGCAACGGCCATGACGTCAGTCCAGCCGTGTGAAGCGCCGTAGCTGGCCGCGTAGGAAGCGGTCGCCGGGGCCCCGGCGTCGTTCTGCGTCACGAGCCCGAT
>CAZGVR010000018.1:0-1737 GCA_964528945.1 uncultured Myxococcales bacterium | reverse complement strand
GATGCCCTGTGAGGCGAGGTCGTCCAGCATGCCCTCGAGCTTGGGCGCCTCCTCGGCGCAGTACGGGCACCAGCCAGTGGTCACGAACACGAGCGCGCCAGTCAGGGTCCCTCCGTTGGTGACGCTCCGCGCGTAGAGGTCGCAGAGGTCGAAGCTGCCGTCAGCGCCCGCCATGTCGATGGCCGGCGTGTTGCCCGGCTGCCAGTGGAGATCCGCGAGCACGTTGCCGAGCACGGTCCCGAAGGGCCCAGGCGCGTAGGTGCAGACGGGGGGAGCCTCCTCCTCGGGCGTGTCCGCGATCGTGTCCTCGGGCGTGTCCGGAGTCGTGTCCGGCAGGGAGTCGGCGGCCGTGTCCTCGGGCGTGTCGCCCGGAACGTCGGTGGCCGTGTCCTGGTCGCCGCCGCCCTTCTTGTCGCAGGCAGGGAACGCGAGCACCAGCACTGCCAGCGCGAGCAATGTCCTCGACGTCATGTATCTCTCCTCGTCCACGTGGTTGTGTGGGTCAAATGAGGTATAACGCATCTTCCAGACACGGGGTAGACGGAAAATGTGCGCCTACTCGTACAGCAGGCGGGGATCCACCGCGTCCCTCAGGCCCTCGCCCACGAGGTTGTACGTGAGCACGGTCAAAAACAGGGTCACGCCCGGGAACACCATCAGCCACCAGCACTCGGGGTGCTGGTAGGCCTGGGTCAGGAGCTCTCCCCAGCTCGCGGTCGGAGGCGGCGTCCCGAAGCCCAGGAAGCTCAGGGCCGCCTCGATCAGCACGGAACCGGCCACGCCGAAGGACGCGGACACGAGGACCGGCCCCATGGCGTTGGGCAGGATGTGCCGGCCCAGCAGCCGCAGGGTCCCCAGCCCGGCGGCCCGCGCGGCCACGATGTAGGCCTCGTTCTTGATCCTGAGTATATCCCCTCGCACGAGCCGCGCCACGTCGGTCCACCTGGTCACGCCGATGATGAACATCAGCTGGAAGATGGAGGTGCGCTCCAGCAGGCCCTGGATCGTGAGAATGAAGAAGAACGTGGGGAAGCTCATCATCACCTCGATGAGCCTCGTGATGGCCGAATCGACCATTCCTCCGCTGTACCCGGCCAGCGCGCCCAGGAGCAGCCCGATGACTATGTAGATCCCGACCGCGACGAAGCCGATGGAGAGCGAGATGCGCGTGCCGTGGATCACCCTCGCGAACACGTCCCGGCCCCTGTCGTCCGTGCCCATCACGTGCTTCAGGCTCGGCGGCCTGAGCGCGTCGATCTCGCCCCTCACCTTGGACTGTTCTGGATCGTACGGCACGGGCGGGAACAGGGCCCAGTCCTCGTCCTCGACCATGAGATCGAGGAGGTCCGAGTTGTCCAGCCCCTCGAGGTCGGCCGGGCGGAAGATCATGGGCAGCACGTGCAGCCTGCCCTCGAACTTCGCGACGATGGGCAGGTCGGCGGCCAGCAGATCCGCGGCCACGCCCACGGCCGCGAGGAGCACCACGACGACCGCTCCCAGCCTGCTGGTCCATCGCGACCAGAAGAGCGCCGACGCCCTCCGGAGCGGCGACCGGCCGAATCTCCGCAGGCGTCCCGATCTCCTGTCGTCCACGGGCGTTGGCGGAGGGATGGACTCCATCAGACCGACCTCCGCTCGTACGTGATCCTGGGATCCACCAGGGCGTACAGCACGTCCGAGACCAGTATCCCGAGCAGGGTGAGGCCGGCGGTGAGGAACGACACGGCGAGGATCCAG
>CAZGVR010000017.1:11686-15303 GCA_964528945.1 uncultured Myxococcales bacterium | reverse complement strand
GAAGGACCAGGTGAGGCGGTTCAAGCGCGAGGCCGAGGCCATCAGCCGCCTCTCGAACGTCCACACGGTCACGGTGTTCGACTACGGCCGCAGCCAGGGCCTGATCTACCTCGTGATGGAGTACCTCGAGGGCCGCGACGTGGGCTGGCTCCTCAAGACCGGCGGCAAGTTCATGCCCCTGCGGGCGTGCATGATCCTCGTCCAGATCTGCGAGTCCGTCGGAGAGGCGCACGGCGCGGGGATCGTGCACCGCGACCTGAAGCCCGAGAACATCTTCCTCATCGAGGGCCGGTCCATGCAGGACTTCGTCAAGGTCCTCGACTTCGGGCTCGCGAAGATGAGGGTGGAGATGGGGAGGCCCGAGGACACGGCTCACGGTGCCATCCTCGGCACCCCTTACTTCATGTCGCCCGAGCAGATCCGCGGCGAGGAGATCGACCAGCGGGCCGACATATACGCCATGGGCGGGCTCATGTACGCGATGCTTGCAGGGCACCCTCCGTACCGGGCGCCCACCCCGCTCGCGGTCATGGCGCGTCACCTGACCGATCCGGTGCCGGGCCTGGCCGAGGCGAACCTCGATCCCGACGTCGAGAGTGCGCTCCAGCCGATCGTCTGGCGATGCCTGGCAAAGGATCCGGGCGCCAGGTATTCCTCCGCCGACGAGCTGGAGAAGGCGCTGCTCGCGGTCATCGAGCGCTTCTGGATGCCGGCGTCCACGCCCGCGGGCATGGCGATCCGGAGCACCGGCACCGCGGCCGTCCTCCCGGCCGACGCGGGGTCGTCTGCCGCCGCCGACGTCAAGCTCGTCCGCGAGGAGTTCGAGCGCTTCGAGAGGAGGTTGCGGTTCCGCCGCGTCCTCCTGTTCCTCCTGCCCCTCCTCATCGTCCTGGGTCTCGGCTCCGGCATCGCCGCCCTCGCAATACTGAAGCCGGACGAGATTCCGATCGGGGATCTCGAGCCGAACAACGAGCCGGCGGCGGCCTCGGCGCTGCCCTTCGGCAGGAACGTGATCGGCACCATAGGAAAGCGCATCTCCCCGACCGAGGGCGATCACGACTGGTACGGCTTCGAGATCCCGCCGGGCAGGCCGGGCCTCGTGCGCATCTTCCTTGGCAGGGCGCCCAACATGGATCTCATGCTCCAGCTGTTCCGCGACGGCAGCCAGAAGGCGATCGCCACGGCTGCCGATGGAGAGCTCGGCGAGGACGAGGCCATCTCCGGCCTCGAGCTCGATCCGGGGCGCTACTACGTGCTCGTCAGGCAGGATCCCTCTCGCGGGGGGCGGCCCGTCGAGAGCATCTCGGACGCCTACGGGATCGTGGTCGAGCTGCTGGACCCGGCCTCGTGGGAGAGCGAGCCGAACGACACGGTCGAGGCCGCGACCCGCCTCGCGGTGGGCTCCTCGCGAAGCGGCTACGTCTCGATTCCCGGCGACCGGGACTTCTACTGCCTCGAGCAGGGGACGGCCGGGGCGGTGAAGGTGAAGCTCTCCCCACCGCCCGGTCTGGCCCTGAAGCTCGTGCGCGTTTCCACGGCCACCGGGCAGTGGATCCAGGAACAGGCGCCGGGCCCGGGCAAGGAGATCGTCTCCGGGTTCGACTCGTCCGGTCCGGCCGGGGCCACGTCGTGCCTCCAGGTGGCGGCCGAGGGCAGCGCCACCGATCCCGTGCATCCATACGTGCTCGAGCTCGCCGGCGGCACGGCCTCCGATTGATCCCGCGGCGCCGCTGCGGGCTGTGCAGCCAGATCCTCCGCATTCTGATATATACCGTTCCAGGGGTCCACGAACGTTTCGGACCCTGGCGGGAGGTTCTGCCATGGGCACGGAAGCGCTCCGATGGCTTGGGCACGCGTCGTTCCGGATCGAGGGGTCCGCGGCCACCGTCTACATCGATCCCTGGAAGATCGCCGGCGGTCCCAGGGCCGATCTCGTCCTCGTGACGCACGAGCACTTCGACCACTGCTCGCCGGAAGACGTGGCCCGCATCGCCGGGCCATCGACGATCGTCGTGGCGCCCGAGCCATGCAGGGGACCGCTCGCGAGGGTCCTGCGGAAGGACTCCTTCAGGGCAGTCGAGCCGGGCGACTCCATCACGGAGCGGTCGGTCGCGATACTGGTCGTGCCGGCCTACAACACGGACCCATCGAGGCAGGGCTTCCACCCGAGGGATCCGAAGATCCCCCGCGTCGGCTACATCGTGACCATGGACGGCCGGACCATTTACCACGCGGGTGACACGGACTCGATCCCCGAGATGGAGGGCCTCGCGCCGGACGTCGCGCTCCTGCCCGTCGGCGGGACCTACACCATGACCGCCGAGCAGGCCGCCGAGGCCGCCCGCAGGCTTGGAGCCGCCGAGGTCGTGCCCATGCACTGGGGCGACATTGTCGGGAGCCGCAAGGACGCCGAGAGGTTCGCCTCCCTCTGGAAGGGGCGGACCCGCATCATGGAGCCGGGGTGATCACATGTCTTTCCTGAAGAAGATATTCGGAGCTGGCGACTGGCACGAGGCCGCCGAGGCGGCCAGGAAGCTGGAGGAGGGAGGCGATCCGGGCGACGCCCTCCTGGCCTACGAGCAGCTGCTCGCGCAGCACCGCGGGGACATGCCTGCCCCGGAGGCTGCCGGGATCGAGGCACGCGCCGTCCACGTGCGGGACCTGCTGGCGGATCGCCACATGGCCGAGGCGGCGCGCCTCCTCGGGAACGGAGAGGAAGAGGCCGCGAGGGAGGAGTTGAAGACCGCGCTCGACGTGGCCGGGACTCCGGCGAAAGAGCAGGAGGTACAGGAGAGGATCGACGGGCTCGAGGCCGGGATCGCGCGGGAGCTCACGACGGAGGACGGCCCGCCGACCGAGGAGGAGATCTACCAGGCGCTGACCGGCAGCTGGGACGAGGACCAGTACGACGAGTACGAGGCGCTCGGCCCCGCGTTCAGGCAGGCATACCTCGATTACAATGCCGGCAGGTTCGAGGAGGCCGCGACGGCGTACGCCCAGCTCCTGGAGAAATCGGGAGATGACGCCCTGTTCATCCTGTACGAGCTGGGAAGGGCGCACGCGGCCTGCAGCGCCAAGCTCTCGGCCACGGAGGCACCGGGCGAGAGGCTGGAGCTGAAGAGGCGGGAGGCGATAGATGCCCTCGACAGGTTCCTGGAGCGGCTCCCGGAGGGCATGACCCCGCAGCTCAGGGCGGCCGCGTGGAACGAGCTGGCCCAGGTCCACCTGGAGAGCATGGATCGGGCGGCGGCCGAGGACGCTCTGATGCGGGCGCAGGAGGCCGTTCCCGGCGAGCCGGCGGCGTACCTCAACCTGGGACGGTTCCTCATGTCCGTGGGGCGGAACGACGAGGCCGTCGAGGCCCTCGAGCAGGGCGTCGAGGTCATGGACAAGCTCCGGCCCGACTTCCGGCTCCTCGCCGAGCTGGGCCTGGCGTACAGGGCGGCCGGCAAGAAGGTGAGGGCCATGGACACGCTCCGACCGGTCGTAGAGGCCACGGCGGCCCTGCACGCCGTACGACGAGCCGGCCATGCCGGTCGCCGTGGCCTGGTTCATGTCACCGAACGCGGCCGAGGCGACCTTGCGGGTGCGGGCCTTGCCGCGGGTGCCCTCGCAGG
>CAZGVR010000017.1:0-11676 GCA_964528945.1 uncultured Myxococcales bacterium | reverse complement strand
ACTCCCAGCGCAGCGCGCGATTGCGGAGGTTAACGGCGAGGAGCCCACGCTCCGCTCGGTCGTCGAGGCCATGGCGACCTGCACGACGGCTTCTACGATGCCCGCACCACGGTTCCGCTCGCCCAGCTCCTCGAGGAGAAGGGCGAGATCGCGGACGCCTGCACGCTGTTCAGGCACCTCGCGGAGGTCGGCGATCCGGCAGGGCTCGC
This sequence comes from uncultured Myxococcales bacterium, assembly GCA_964528945.1. Classification (GTDB taxonomy): domain Bacteria; phylum Myxococcota_A; class Polyangia; order DRWM01; family DRWM01; genus CAZGVR01. Next base: position 11,467 of record CAZGVR010000017.1, on the reverse strand, counting down.
CGAGTACAACCTGGAGGCGGCACGGCTGCTGCATGCGACAGGGGAGCAGGCTCTCATGAAGAACTACATCGCGAGGGCACGCGAGCTCGCCGGGACCGACGAGCTGAAGGCACGCATCGCAGCGCTCGAGAAGGAGGCCCTCTAGTACTCCTCCTCTTCTTCCTCCTCCTCCCCCTCGTAGCTCTCGTCCCCGACGTCCTCGTCCACGCTCTCCTCCTCCTCGGACTCCTCCTCGTCGTCCGATTCGAGGCCGAGCTCGATCCCTATCTCGACGAGGCGCTCGCTGAGGATCTCCAGCAGGTCGAGGGATTCCTCTTCCGACCATTCCTCGATGATCTGATCGAGGAAGTCGAGGAAGTCGTCGGTGTCCAGACGCCGCTCGATCTCCTCCACCTGCTCGTCGCTGAACATGTCGACGAGATCGTCGCGGAGGCTGGATACGTCCCCCTCCTCGAGGGCGTCCTCAATCGACTGGCGGAAAGCCCTGATACTCCGCTTGTCGAAGAAGATTTTCATTGAAGATCCCTCTCTTCCGGGAGCGAAGTAGCATCCGGCTTCTCGGCCTGTCAAGCACTAATTCTGTGGTGCAGGTTGACACGGGCGGCCCAAGGGCCGTATGGAGACACGAGTGACCCCGAGGACCGGCAGGAAGCGCGCCTGGCCATTGCCCGTCTTTGGCCTGACCGGGTCCATCGCAAGCGGGAAGACCACCCTGGCAGAGGAGCTCGGGCGGTGCGGCGCGGCCGTCATCGATGCCGATCGCGTCGGCCATGCCGTGCTCCGCCGTGGAAACCCTCCGTGGCGCCGGGTCCGTGCCGAGTTCGGCCGGGCAATATCCCTGCCCGACGGCCGCATGGGCCGCGGCCGCCTGGGTGCCGTGGTGTTCGCCGGTCCTGCCGCGCGCGCAAGGCTCGAGGCCATCCTGCACCCGGCCATCGAGGAGGCCCTCAGGGTGCGTGTCGGGCGGCTGGCCAGGAGCCGGGTCGCGATAGTTGTGATAGAGGCGGCCCTCCTGCCGGAGAGCGGGCTCGATCGCACCCTCGATGGCCTGGCGGTCGTGATGGCGGGCAAGGAAGCCCAGATGGAGAGGCTCGTGCGCGACCGCGGTCTCGACCCCGAGGAGGCTCGCGAGCGCATCTCCGCGCAGTGGAGCGGCTCGAGGAAGGCCGAGCGAGCGACCTGGGTGATAGAGAACGACGGCACGATCGCGGATCTCCGCCGCAAGGCGGCTGGCCTCTTCGGGGCCATGCGCTCCCATCCCGCGGCCGCGGCTGTGCGGCGGAGATCCGGCCGCCGGAGGGGAGTGCGGAAATGCGAGTAGGCAGGAAGGCTTCCGCGGCACCGGCCCCATCTTCGCTGATCATTGGTTACCCCGGCACGGTTGCCGCTCGCGTGGCGAGACGGCTGTCGGAGAGCGCGGGGGATGTCGTGGTCCTCGCGAGGCAGGGAGAGGAGCCTCCGGAAGATGGACATCGGGCCTTGCTCGACGCCGGAGTCACGGTCCGCGTGGGGCAGCCGGAGGCCATCGACCTCGGTCTGCCGGGCCCGGCGGCGACCTCGATCCTCGAGCGGCTCGGCACGGTCTACGTCCTCACGGAGCCGACCGGAGCGGACTGGCGCCCGCCCGGGATCGATGCTGCACGGGAGATCGTGGCCTTTGCCGGTTCCGCGGGCACGCCGGCTGCCGTCGTAGCCCTCTTCCCGCACGTCCCCAGGGCCGTGGAGAGGGCCGGGTTCGGGATCCCGCAGCAGGCGATCCTCCGCGATCCAGCCAGGGGCCAGGGCTGGCCGCTGGACCGCGTGCTTTGCGGGAGGGGCGCTTCGCTCCACCCCGTGCGTCTGCGCTGCGGCATCCCCGTGGATCCGGAGGGTGAGCAGCGCTCGCCAGGTCCTGTGGATGTCCTGAAGCTGATCGTTCTCCTCACATGCTGCGTGGATCTGAGACGGATGGGCTCGGTCGCAGGACGCAGGCTCGAGCTCACCCATGCGGCGCTGGCGGCCGATGCCGTGATCCGCGCGGGCACGCCCGATGGACGCCTCCTGCCTGCCACGGACCTGAGGGATCCCGCGTCTCCTTCAGTTGCCCGGCTGAACACCATGCTCGGCACGCTCCTCGACTCGGTGCCCGGGTCGGGTCCGGAGTTCCGCGGGAACTGCAGGAGACACAGGAATCGACTCGTCCGCCGCTGGTTCGGAGGGCTGGATCCGGGCGAGATCCTCGTCCGTTGGACCAGCGACGAGTCCACGGCCGGCGGAGAGGGCCCGGGGGTGGCGAGGTTCCTCGGCAGCGACTGGCGGTCCGCCGAGGAGGTTTTCGCGGCGTGCCTCGCGCCGGTCGTCAGGGCCATGCGGGCGGACATCGCCCGCGAGGCCGATGCCGAGGACCGCGACGCGCTCCTGGGCTGACGCCGTCACGGGGACGGTCCGAGGATCTCGTCCACCAGGGCCGCAGGTGCCAGCGACGGCGGGACGCCCTCCACGTAGAGGACGCGGCCGTCCCGCCGCACGACCGAGGCCCAGTCCCCTCCTGGGAGGCCGGCGATCGTCATGCCGCCCGACTCGCTGCTCGCCCCGGGGTAGCGCGCGGCCAGGTAGTCCCGGAGCGCGGACGCGAACTCCTCGGCCTCCGCGGATGGGGATGGCGCCGGGGAGGCGTCCCACTCCGTGAGCAGGATCATGATCCCGTGGTCGAGGTGCTCCTCGCCGGCATCGACGGAACGCGGCCAGAGGAAGACGTAGCGGTCTCCGCCCCAGCCCGCCACGGCCGAGGAAGCCGCGCCTTCGGGTATCCACCCGGCGAGCCAGGACCCCAGGCCGAACTCGCCCAGCACGTCCGTGCCAGCCACCCTGTACGTCTTCGACAGGCTTGGCGGGCACGCGAGCCAGACCGGCCGGGGATCGTCCGCCCCGATCTTCGAGGGGTGCATCACCTGCTCGGTCGAGGCCGGCGGGTCCTCGAGCAAGGAGTTCACCTCCCCGAACCCGCCTCTCGAGTAGACGAGGACCATGAGCGGCAGCCCGTAGACGTACGGGAACAGCAACGACTGCCGCACCACCCCGGGCGCCTTTGCCATCTCCGTTCCGCCAACCGACGTCGAGCCCTCGATCTCCCCGATCGTGGCCAGCATGATCTCGGGCGTCAGTCCTTCGGGCAGCGGAAGCCCGGAGACGACGATCTCGGTCAGCAGCGCGTCGCCCTCCACCACGGCATGGAGGGCGGCCTCCTCGTCGGCGCAGCCGGGCGATCTGCCCAGGAGGAGGGAGAGATCGAAATTCTCGTCCTGGATCGCATGGGTCATCTCGTGCACGAGCACCGTCTCCACCGGGACCTGGGCTCCCGCGACCAGCACGAGCTCGTGGAGCATCGGATCGTAGAGGCCCACCACCTGCTCCCCGAGGAGCCCGAACACGATGTCCTCGTAGGAGGTCGCCGCCGGCAGGAGGCCCAGCCTCACGAGCATCCTGCCCTCGTCCACGATCTCCTCTGGCGTGTAGTCGGATGCGACGATCGCCCGGAGCCGCGCGTCGAGTCCGGCCGCGTCCAGCCAGATCGTGGGCACGCCCGGTGAGTGCTGGAGACCGTGGGCCGAGGCGATCTCGACCGCGATCTGCTCGGCCTTCGTCGGCAGCTCCACCTGATCCACTGGCTGGATTGGGCTCGCGGCCAGGGCCGCGACGCAGGAGGCGCACGCCGCGGCTAGCCTCGCGAGGCCTGGTGACGCGTTTCGGACCGGATCGGGGGGCACGCCTTGGGACGGTTCAGTCGCAGGTCGAGTGGGCCGCGCCCGGAGTGCCGAAGTTCAGGGTAGCCCCCGACCACAGGGAGCCCGAGCCGCACCAGCTGGCGAGCAGGTCGTTGCTCGTCGAGTCGAGGCTCGTCGGGAGGAGGCTCCACGAGAGGCCCTCGGAGAACGACCAGGTGGCGTCCCAGGCCACCGCGTCTATGATCGTCGCCCCGTCCGAGATGGAGAGATCGTCCACGGGCTCGTCCAGCGCGATGCCGGCGTAGACGACGTCCGGCGTGGGCAGTCCGTCGTTCAGCGAGGGGTTCGAGCCGACGGCGAGCACGGCGTAGTAGCCGGGTGCGACGAGCACGTCGGTCGCGATCGCGAACGTTGCCGAACCGCTCACTATGTCGAGCCCGTCGAGGTTGATCGTCATGGACCCGGGGTTCAGGATCTCGAACCACTCGGCGTCCGCATCGAGGAAGGTCAGCGGGTTCGCCATGATCTCCGTGATCACGAGATCGCCGGCCGCGAGCGGGACTATCGTGACCGTTGCGGTGTCCGTGTCCGAACCGGCCGCGTTCGTCGCCGTGATCGTGTACGTCGTCGTCGCGGCAGGGTGTACAATCGTGTTGTCGTCGGCCCCGAACGTCGGCGGGAGGCTCGCGTCGGCCGGGACCGCAGTGATGCTCACGGTGTCAGCGAGCGAGGTGGTCCAGCTCAGCGTCGAGGCCGTGCCCGGGCGGATCGAGGCGGGCGCGGCCGAGAAGGAGTCGACGGTCGGCGGGACAGCGGTCGAGGTCACGGTCACGGTGATGGTGGCCGTGCGCGTTCCGCCGGTGCCGATGGCCGTCAGCGTGTAATCCGACGTGGACGTCGGCGTGTCGTCGAAGTACCCGACGCACGTGCCGTCCATGCACTCCCTGAGCGCGACCCCGGGGTCGACCGAGATGCTCGTCGCGTTCCTCACTTCCCAGCTGATGCGGGTCGTGTCGCCCTCCACCAGCGAGTAGTCGTCCGCCTCGAACTGCAGGATGATGGGCATCGCCGGGCTGTAGATGCCGACACCTGTCTCGCGATAGTCCCGGGTGGCGCCCGCGTCGTCGAGCAGCCTGGCCCCCAGCGTCGTGTACCCCTCGATGTCCAGCGGGCACGAGGTCGCGCAATCGGCCGTCGTGAACGTGCCCTCCACGCTCCCCGCGGCCGTGATCGCGTGCTCGATGGAGACCGTCCCGCCGACGGCCTGCAGCACGAGCCGCCATCCGGGTTGCACGTCAGCGAGGTCGTACAGCACGTCCACCGACTCCCCTGGCACGACCATTCCCGGCACTGCCATGAGCGACTGGATGTGGCGGTCGGTCACGATCGGAGGCTCGATGGTCAGCGCGATCTCCTGGGTCGCGGGACCCCGCCCGCTCCCCATGTTGTAGGCCGTGAGGACCAGGGCCGTGTCCCTGCGCACGACGTAGCTCATCGCGCCGGACATGGTCGCGAGCGTCTGGTAGAACGGTTCTGCCAAGGTACCGTCCGGGTCGCGCTCCGAGATCGTCACCATGTCCGCGTTCGATGTCTCCCACGCGAGCATGATTTCGCTGCCTGCCGCGATCCCGCTCTGCGCGGAGGCCGTGAAGCTCGTGACGACGGGCGCCTTCCTGTTCTCGGTGGATCCGCCGCCGTCCCCGCACGCGGCTACGAAAACGACCAGGGCCGATACGATGACGGGGATCCTCGAATTCCGCATTTCACATCCTCCTATGTGGCATACAGGATGCTGGATGACGGGCGGCTCGTCAATGGCCGCACTGTAGATCCGCCACGAATGGGCGGGTCAGAGCCAACGCCTGTGCAGCCACAGCCAGGAGGCGGGCCAGCGCCTGATCCAGGACTCGAGCGCCTCGTTGAGTGCGACCGAGATCTCCCGGATCCGATGGGTGGCCGGCGCGCGCTCCCCGGGGTCCATGGGCCGGCCGACGCTCACCAGCAGCGTGCCGTCCTCCTCCGTTCGTGACATGACCGGAAGGATCGGGAGACCCTTCCGGAGAGAGACGGCTGCGGGCAGGGTGGAGGTCCAGGCCGGATCGCCCATGAATGGGATCCGGATCCCGCCCTCGGCCGGACCGGTCCTCTGGTCCGTGACTATTGCGAGCGCCCTGCCCGGACCCGCGGCCGCGAGGATCTCGCCCAGCCCGGCCGATCCGTCCAGGATCTCGACGCCGGCCCGACGCCGCCTGTCCGTCCAGAGCCTGTCCATTGGTGCGTAGGAGAGGTTGCGGCTCACGGCCGCGAGCGGGACGCCGCCCATGCATGCCGCCATGGCCGCCAGATCCCAGTTCCCGGTGTGTGTGACCGCTGCTACGGCCCCCCGATCGGCCACCGCCTTCCAGTGCTCGAGGCCCTCGAACCGCACGTGCGCGAGGACCTCGCCGGGGTCGCGGTCCTCGGCAGTCGCCCATAGCAGGGTCGTGACGTTGGCCGCCGCCCCTCCCAGCACGGAGGCCGCCGTGCGCAGGACGCGGTGCCGGGTCCAGGAAGGGAAATGACGCGAGAGCGCGGCGCAGACCACGCGACGCCTCACCCGCACCGCGTGGAACCATATCGCTCCGAGCCTCTGCCCCAGAGCCAGCGCGGCCGCGTAGTCCCCTGCCTCGGCCTCCCCCGCGACCGCCTCGAGCGCGGCCCCCGCGAGGGGAAGCAGGAGGCGCGAGGATGCCCGGGGCATCTACTTGACGGAGAACTGCACCCCGGCCGATGCGCCGTTGCCCTTGCGGTCGTACGCCCTCGCCGTGGCCGTGTGAGGGCCCTTGGCAAGCCCTTCCATCGTGTACTCGTAGGTCTCCGAGGGCTCGTCGAACACGAGATCACCGGGGAAGAGCGCCTGCCAGGGTGAGCCGTCCACCGAAACCTCGATCTTCGCGATCTCGCTGTAGCCGTCGGTTGCCGTGCCGGAGAAAGTGACCGAGTCCTTGGCCTGGGAGGCCTTCAGCGTCACGCCGGGCGGATCGCTGTCCAGGAGGAAGGAACGGGAGACCTTCTCGTGCGAGAGGGCCACGGACGGGTCGTTCACGAGGCCGTCGTCGGCCTCGACCTTGATCACGTAGTGGCCAGCCGGGATCGAGACCGCGTCCCAGCGATACTCGGGCGTGGTGAGGAATACGCCCTCCTCGAGGATCGATATCCACTGGTCCTCTCCCTCCAGCGAGAACCAGAGGCTGTACCTGAGCGGGTCATCGTCCGGGTTCGTCACCTTCCAGCGGAGGTCCACGATGGAGCCTGCCTGTGGGGGGCCGGATCCCGGCGATCCCTGGGGACCGCCGCCCGACTTGGCCGTGCCCTCGCCACCCACGGTGATCTCCGTGATGATCGGCTGCTGGTTCACCTGGAGGTAGAAGACCTGGGCGTTCCAGACCCTGGCCTTGGCCTCCACGCGGAGCCGCATCTGCAGGAACCGGGCCTGCGGCGCGCCCACGTCGCCCTCGAGGGACTTGACCGGCGCTGTCCAGGCGCTCCACGCTTCGTCCGGCTCCTTCACGTTCCCGCTCCTCGCCTGCCAGGAGACCGGCCCCTCGCCGCGCAGGACCAGGCGTCCCCATCTCGCAGGGAACGTGGCGTCGAAGACCTTGGAGATCCACAGCGGATCGGACGGCGCAGCGCCCTGGATCCTGTGCACGGCCGCCGGATCCGACGTGCCCAGTACGGGCTTCTTCGAGAGCGTACCGAGGGTCATGACCTGACGCTCCTCCACGTCGAGGATCACGGTGCTCAGCCCTTCCAGATCGACCTCGACCACCCTGCCGCCCGATCCCGAGGCAACGCGTACCGTCTTGTCGGATGCCTCGAGCGCCGTGAAGTAGGCCTGCTTGTCCTCGAGCAGGGTGCGGTACCCGCCTCCGGGCAGGATGGCGGCAACGACACCCGAGCCCTCGGGTGGACGGATGGCGTCGGCGTTCCCCCCCTGGCTAGGCTGCGTGAGATCCTGTTTCGATGGCATCTTGGCCGGGAACTTGGGAGGGTTCTTGAAGGTGTTGACCGCAGCCACGATCGCCTTCTCTCCCTTCCCTCCGGCAGGGAGGAGCACGATCGACTTGACCTCGGTCCCCTCGAAGTCCCAGACGGTCTCCACCAGTCCCGGCCCCTTGACCCTCACCATCCGAGCCGCCGGGGAAGTGCCAGCGAGCACCGAGCCGCCTCCCTCGACCGCGAGGGCGAGCACGTGATCGTCGCCCGTGTCCGCAAGGACGCTGGCCTTTCCCGAGGCGTCCACGCTCCATACCTTGCCGTCCGGCCCCGTGCCGGCCAAGAGCGCCTTCCTGCCCGGATCCCAGGCCAGCGACCATACCTGATCCGCGCCCTCCAGCACTGCCCAGGGGGTCGGGAAGGCCGGCTCGACCGGTGCGGCCGTGTCCTTGGCTGGCGCGGCCGCGGCCGGGGGGGCCGCGTCCTTCTTGCCGGGCTTGTCATCCTTGCCCTTCTTCTTGTCCGTGTCCGAGTTCTTGCCGTGGCCAGGCTCCCACTTCACGCTGACCGGAGCCTTGGACAGGGCGTCGGCGGCAAGGGTCTTCGCGTCGAACCTGTAGATCGTGCCGCCCGGGACCGTGCCGGCGTAGATGTTTCCCGCCCCGTCCGTGGCCAGCGCGGACAGGAGCACGGTGTCCATCCGTGCCGCCTCCGCGACGCGATCGTCCCTGAGGAGGTAGAGGATCCCGGAATTGCCCGTCCCGATCCAGGTGTCGTCACCGAGCGACAGGCTCGACCATACGGCCGCAGCGCCCGGAAGCTCGGCGCGGAGAGTGGACGTTCCCATGGAGAGCTCCCCGCTCGAGTCCACCTTCGTGCCCTCGAACTTCCCCTCGCCGAAGTCCGCGCTCGTCGCGGTCTCCCACACCTTGGTCTGGGTCCCGGAGGCGCCCGTGGCCACGGTCACGAGCGCCGCTGCCGAGCACGATGCGATCCATCTGGCGCGTGTGGTCTGGCTCATGGATCATTTCCCTTCCTTGGTCTTCACCCTGAGCTGGAGAGATACGTTCCCTTCCAGGATGTACGGCGTCGCGAGGAAGTACCGGTCCAGGGTCGCGAGAGGCTCCTCGCCCATGTAGGCCGCCTGCGGCGACAGGGTCGCGATCGCGGAGAGAGGCAGCGCTCCCATGGCCTTGCCCTCGACCGTGAGGCCGACGTCCGGAACCTGGACCACGGCGCCCACGAGCTCGTCCGAGTACCCCTTGGACAGGTTGTCCAGCACGTCGTCCAGGCTGTCCGGTGGCGTGGTCTCGTACGGGACCCTGCCGCCGGGCTGGAGCGTGACGTTGATGTCGCGCCCGGCAGTGCCGTCGGGCACGACCAGGTCGAACCAGAGGGTCGTCTTGGGCCCCTGGTGCGGCTTGAGGATCACCCACACCCGGATCTCCTCGCCCTCCGACACCTCGTCCTTCTCCGCGTACGCGCCCGCTATGGTCGCGACGTCGTGTCCGTACTCCAGGTCGAGATCCACCCTCACCCTGCGGAGCCGCGCGTCCTCGAACTGGTTGCGCATGATCGAGTCCAGGGCCTCCGCGAGCCGCTGCGAGTACTGGAGCCCGAGCGTGCCCTGGGGGAGGAACACCTTCTCCTCGAACTCGAGCGGCGCATGGCCGTCCACCTCGATGCGGAAGAGCCCGCTGGCCACGGTGTCCACGACCTCGAGCGCGAAGTGGTCTACGGCGCTCGTGAGTGCCGAGCGCACGAGCGAGGCCGTGATCTGCCTGTGGTGGGCCACGTCCATCCGCCACGACTGATCCAGACCGCGAGCCGCGTCGTGCAGCTCGACCTCGAGCTTGGCGGTACGCGGATCCGCTCCCATGTCGGCCATGATCCCGGCCTGGCGGTCCTGGACGATGGCCCCTGCCGGGTCCGCGGACTCGCTCATCTTGAAGGAGAAGGCCGAGGACGCGAGGCAGTGCTGGATGATGGCGGTCGAGGCCGGCAGCTCCACCTCTCCCCAGTTGAACATGGGGTGGCCGAAGCCGAGCGCACGCCCGTCCTTCACCATGGTCACCGTCCCGGTGGCCGCCATGTCGAGATCGCCGCCGACCAGCTGGACCGCGATCGCGTCGCCCGGCCGGAATTTGGCCTTGACCGGGCCCTTGGCGTCCTTCGACGCCTTCTTCTTGCCCACGGACGGCGAGGGCGGCGCCGCGATCATGAAGTGCGTGTCCAGGAGCCCGGAGAGCCCGGCCAGGAAGCCGGACCAGAGATCCCCGCTCCCGCTCACGGGCGTGGCGAGCGGCACCATCTGCGCACCGGGTCCCTCGAACCGCTCCCAGAATGCGGACGCCGGCTTCTCCTCCGGGTCGTCGGGAGGCGGGGCCGCCAGGATCTTGCCGCCGCCCGGGCTCACGCCCGCAGGCAGCGAGGGCAGATCGAGGTACTCTGCCATGCTCGTGGCCGGGGTCACGCCGGCGATGGGATCCTTCGCGAACTTCCACGCGTACGCCACGGCCCCGGCCAGACGCCCGTCCAGGTAGACCGGGCTGCCGCTCATGCCCGCTATCGTTCCGGTGTGATCTAGCACGGGGTGCGAGCACCGGACCAGGATGAGGTCCTGCCTGGGCAGGAAGTCGTGGAGGACGCTGATCACCTCCACGTCGAACCGCTCGGGCTCGGTGCCGCCGAAGACCGTCATGCCGTAGCCCTTCATCCCTGCCGTGATCTCGTCGACCGGGATGAGGACCGTCTCGTCGGTGCCGCCCTTCCCGGCGGCAACGGCCGGGAGCGCTGCCGCGAGCGCTGCCGCGAGCGTGAGGCAGTGCCGCGGAATGGAACCTCTGGTCATCATCGCACCTCGCGTGAATCGAGACCCGCGAATATAGAGTATCTCCGCGCTCTACGGTAGGGGCGGCTCCCTCAGGGTGCCGCGGCCACGAGGCCTTCCCATTCGACGAGGGCGGCGTCGACCGGGGGACCGTCAGTGCAGACGTGGATGTAGCCGCCAGCCCTGGCCGGCACCGCGCATCCCAGGCAGGCACCCACCCCGCATGCCATGAGCGCCTCGAGGCATGCGACGCAGCCGGCGCCCGCCTCGGAGGCGATCCTGGCCGCGGCGGCCATCATGCGTACCGGGCCGCATGCCACGACCCTCGCCGGGCCCGCCGCCCCGAGGATGGCCGGAAGGGGCCGCGTGGCGAGCCCCATCTCTCCCGCGCTCCCGTCCTCGGTGACCGGGACGAGGCTCGATACCTCTGCGGCCTCCCTGGCGAGCACGAGGTCCCCGGCGGACCTGCCGCCGTAGACGAACGTCACGCGACGCCCGGCGGTCATGGCCTCGCGCGCCATCAGCAGGAGGGGCGCAGCGCCCACGCCGCCGCCGATCAGCACGTCCGTGACGCCCGGCACCGGATCCGGGAACGGCCTTCCCAGGGGCGCGACCATGTCGAGCCTGTCGCCGGCCCGGAGGGCCGCGAGCGCCCTGGTTCCCTTGCCGACCTCCTGCACGAGGAGCTCGATCGAGTCTCCGGCGCCCATGATCGACATCGGTCGCCCGAGGAAGACCCGGGGCTCGCCAGGCACGCGGATCATCGCGAACTGCCCCGCACGGGCCGCGACCCGGACCTCTGGCCTCAGCCTGAGGATCGCGTGGCCGCTGGCGGGCGACCTGCGCTCGATCACCTCGGTGCGCAGGAGGGAGACCTCCTCGTTCCTGGGCGATCTCACGTGTGCCCTCCCTGCGCGGCGCGGCGGGTGCAACCCGTGACTTCCCTGACGGTCGTGCC
>CAZGVR010000016.1:4875-15422 GCA_964528945.1 uncultured Myxococcales bacterium | reverse complement strand
CGGGCGACGTGCAGTGGATGACGGCCGGCCGCGGCATCGTGCACTCGGAGATGCCCGCGCAGGCTCGCGGAACGCTCCGCGGGTTCCAGCTCTGGGTGAACCTGCCATCGGCCAGCAAGATGATGCCAGCGCGCTACAGGGACGTGCCCGCACCCACGATCCCCGCGGTCGAGCGGCCCGGGGTCACTGTCCGCGTGATCAGCGGGACCGTGGGCGGCGTGACCGGGCCGGTTCGCGACATAGTCACCGACCCCCTGTACGTGCACGCGGACCTGGCGGGCGGAGCCACGCTGGATCTGCCGGTCGAGCCCGGGCACGCGGCCTTCGCATTCGTCCACGCGGGAGATGCGGCGGCCCTCGATGGTGGCCCTCCGATCGGCGAGAACCAGCTCGCCGTGCTCGCGGGCGGCGACGCGGTCAAGCTCCGCGCCGGGGATCGCGGGGCGCGGCTCGTGCTCGCCGCGGCCCGGCCGATCGGAGAGCCGGTGGTCAGGTGGGGCCCCTTCGTCATGAACACCGAGGCAGAGATCCGCAAGGCAATAGAGGACTACAGGAGCGGCACGCTGCAGGCTCCGTGACTCCGCGGCGTCCGCAAGCCGTACCGGCCGCGACCGGCCTCAGTCCCGCCCCATGGCCGCCTTGCAGGTCTTCTGGTACAGGTCCCGGAAGATGTTGTCCGGGTCGGTGATCGCCTTCACCTTCTCGAAGTTCGCGCGGTTGAAGATCCCCCAGAACTCGTCTTCCGAGTAGTAGTTGTAGGAGATCAGCGTCTTCACGCCGTTCAGCTCCTTGAGCTTCTCCTCCATCAGGCGGTAGTAGTTGGTGCTCCCGCGCTGCCTCATCCCGTAGATGGCGACGTCGATCATCAGGTCGTCCTCGACGCCCTGCCAGAAGCCGTCCGCGAGCCACTCGTAGTCGTGGACGCGGCGATAGGGCACCACCCAGAGCGGGAAGTGGCGGAACTCCCTCGCGTACCACTCCATGAACTCCATCATCCTGGAGAAGGGGATGAAGGTGTCCACCGTGACCATGGGGCGGTCGTCGTCCAGGAAGATCCAGCGCAGCTTCTCCGCGATCCGCAGGATCTCGGTCGATCCCACGAACCTGCCGAAGATCAGCCGCCCCAGGAAGGACTTGGGGTGGACGTTCGTGACCCCCTGGTTGTAGCGGAAGAAGTAGTCCTTGGTCTTCAGGTAGTCCTGCTGCCGCTCGGCCGTGCTCAGGTAGTAGATCTTCAGCCAGTCGTAGCGGTTCGTGTAGGGCGCGGAGTCCACGAAGTCGCCCACGCTGAGCACGAGGTGCGGCGGCGAGTGGATCATCCCGTCCATGAAGTCCACGTCCCTCCGCTCGAAGTGCCTCCGGATCGATTCGAGGTAGCCGTCGATCGAGGTGTGGCTCTCGTACCGCAGGTGGACGAACGGCCTGGCAGGGATCAGCCTGAAGACGAGCCTGGACAGGATCCCCACGGTCCCGAACGACCCGTGCATCATCTGGAAGACGAGCGAGTGCTCGTTCCCCGGGGTGCAGGTGAGCACGTCCCCCTTCGCGGTGATGATCTCGTACTCGAGGCACGTGTCGTGGAAGCCGCCGTGCACGTAGGACATCGACTCGATCGAGCACCCTGCCACGGCCCCGCCCACGGTTATGGTCTCGAGCTCCGGCACCACGATGGGCACGAGCCCCAGGGGTAGGGTGAGATCCACGAGCTCGTTGAAAGGGACCCCGGGCTCGGCGATGCATATGCGCCGCTCCGGGTCGATCTCGATCACCCGGTCGAAGTCGGTGAGGTCGAGCTTGTCGTCCGAGTGCCGCCTGTCGCGGACCTTCGGGACCATGTGGGAGACGACCCTCTTGCGGCGCGAGAGCGGCGCCGTGCCCTTCCTGTCGCGGAGCCGCCCGGCCACGCGCGCCACCTTCATCGCGTGCCTCGCGTTCTCCTGGGCGCCGCCCGGCGTTCGCGGCTCGAACGGGCCTGCGGTCTCGTCGGCCACGATCACCTCCATCGCCGGGTGAGCACGACCCGGCCGGCGCGCTCCGCGATCCTGTCCCTGACGAGCGCCCCGATCGGCTGCTTCAGCGGCTCGAAGCGCAGCACGTTCAGGGCGAAGACCTCGAGCCGCGACACGATGTTGGGCGGATAGGGCTGCCCGTCGTTCTCGAGAGCGAGCACCGGGTAGCCGCGCGCCTTGGCCCACGGAGCGTAGACGCCATCTATGAGGCGTCCCGGGAGGCAGCCGAACGGCGCGATGATCGCCACTCCGGAGTAGCCCTGGCTCATGGCGGCCGCCCCGACCGCCGGCGAGACCGTGGCGTCGCTCGAGAGATCGGGGTCGACGAACGTGTCCCGGGCGTCGTGGATGATCCTCGTCATGTCGTGGGGGACGTGCGGGACGAGGCCCGTGGGCCTCAGGAAGGAGGCGATCTTCTCCTCGACCAGCTGCTTCCAGCCCTTCTCGATCAGGTAGACCGCCTCGCTCTTCAGGCCGCCGCTCCTCAGCGAGCCCACCCAGCCTTCTCGCCTGCGCTGACCCTCCATCTTGTACTTGCGCGCGAAGTCCGTGTAGTGCAGCCACTCGGTCACGCCCGTGACCTTCGGGTAGATCCCCTTCCTGATCAGCATCTCCGAGAGCTCGCTCACCGAGAAGTTGTCGCGCCGCACGTAGATCTCGCCGACCACGATGACCTTCTTCAGGTCCTCCAGCCGCATCCTCCGCGGCACCCGGCCCAGGCGATCCGCGGCGCGCGCGAGCTCCTGGTCGAGCTCCTCCGGGCCAGCCAGGAAGGCGCGGAGCACGTCCTGCCACACGGACCCGAACAGATCCAGCGCATCGCCAGGATCGCGGGCCACCAGGCGCAGCGAGTTGCGGATGTCCGTGAAGTAGTCGCCGATCACGAGCGCGCGCCATACGTCCCTGGAGAAGGTCGCGCCGAGCTCCCTGTAGGAGTTCTCGGATCCGCCCACGAGCAGCACCACGTTCTCCCAGCCCATCTCCTCGAACAGCCGGTCGAAGAACACGTAGTACTGGCCCGTCCTGCACGGCCCAGGGGTCGACGGCACGAAGACCAGGTGGATGTCCTCGCCGGAGGCGGGATCGTGGTCGCGGAAGTACTTGAGGACCGACCCGAGCACGAGGAGCGCGGGGATGCACTCCTTGCCCGAGGCCACGTCGCGGGCGAGCTGCGTGCTGTAGACGTCCGGCAGCGGCAGGTGCGTCGAGTTGATCCCCTGGCGCCTGGCCGCGGTGCTCATCGCCTCGGTGGACAGGTCCCCCATGGAGGGCCAGACCAGGTGGACGCGGGGATCGCGGATGTCCACCCTCGCGCCGGTCCTGCGGTCAACGATGTCGCAGTACTCGTCCTTGAGCTCGACGTGGTAGCGGCGCAGGAAGGGCTTCTCCGGCCTGGGATCCACGTGCCTGCGGTAGCTCTCGACGATGTCGAGGAAGGCCTCGATGCGCGTGTCGAGCCCCGCGTCCGCCGTGTGCGAGTCGATCTCCAGCACCAGGTAGGGCTTCTCGCCCATCATCCAGCGCACGTAGTGCAGCATGAAGGAGTCGGGCGCGCAGGAGAAGTTGGATATCCACGCGAGGTACAGGTTGTCGACCTTCTTCGCCTGCCTGACGGCCTTCATGTCCTGCTGGCCGTAGTACCAGTAGTTGTTCGGCGGGATCTCGGCGTCGTCCTCGAAGATCATGTCGAAGGGGATCACCGTGACGCCCTGCGACGTGAATTTTCGCGGGATGCCCATGTTCGCGTCGCGCGTGAAGGCGTTGTAGGGCCGGCCCAAGAGCGCGATGTACAGCCGCTCCGGGTTGGCCGCGACCTCCCGCAGCACCTTCCGGCCCAGCTCGCGGTACGCGTCGAGGAACTCCTTGAAGTGCCCCACCGCGACGTCGTACGCGCTCCCACCCTCCTCCCGGGAGAAGCCCAGCCGCTCCGCGACGCCCATGAAGGAGAGGCGGCTCTCCTCCACGCCCGTGCCGAGCGCGACGAGCGGCCTGAGCACCCTGTCGTCGCCGAGCCCGAAGGCGTGCCTCGCGTAGAACGGCAGGCCCTGCGTGAGCGGGCAGGTGCACGCGCGGACGTCCTCCAGCGTGGGCATGTCGCGGAAGTGAGGCAGGAACACGAGATCAGCGCCGCGGTCCATCACGTCCTGGATCGCGCCGTGCGCGATCTCCGCCGGGAAGCAGTAGTTGCTCTCCTGCTTGGCGATCCCCTCCGGAGCGATCTTCGTGGACAGCGCCACCTCCACCCCGAGGGTGTGGAAGAACCGGGAGTAGAAGGGCCAGAGCGAGTGGATCGAGAAGGCCAGCGGGACTCCCACGACGCGCCGGCTCCTCTTCCGGAGATCGCCTGGCGTCGGCGCGAACTCCTGGAAGATCATCCGCTCGCGCGCCTGGGTGTAGTCGACGACGTCCCCGGAGTCCGTCTTCCTCTTCTTCCTCTTGTTCGTGTAGAGGGAGCACCGCCCGCCGAACGGGTAGCGGCTGTTCCCGACGTGCAGCCGCCGGATCGAGCAGAGGTTCTCGCAGGACCTGCAGGTGAACGTCTTGCCGTAGCCGATCTCCCTTCCGATGAGCGCGTCGAGATCGAAGTCGCCCTTCTCGATCAGGCCCTCCGCGTGCTTCCGCATCACGAGCAGCGCCACGCCGAAGCAGCCCATCAGCTCGGGGTCGGGCGGAACGGTGATGGTCTTCCTGGTTATCTGCGCGAAGGCGAGCGGCACGGCCGGGTTCTTGGCCACGCCGCCCTGCAGCACGATGTGATCGCCAACGGTGCGGTTGCCCACGACCCGGTTCAGGTAGTTCGCGACTATCGAGAAGACCAGGCCCGCGACCACGTCCTTCAGGGACGCTCCCTGCTGGATGGCTTTGCGGATGTCCGAGTTGATGAAGGCGGAGCAGTGCTCGCCGAACTTGAGCGGCGTCCTCGCCTGGAGCGCGATCGGGCCTATGTCCCTCGCGCTCTCGATGTTCAGGTCGCCGGCCGCCGATTCCTCGAGGAAGGACCCGGTCCCTGCCGAGCAGGCCTCGTTCATGGCGTAGTAGATGGGGACGCCGTTTCGGATGTAGGTGTACTTGGCGTCCTGCCCGCCGATCTCGAAGATCGTGTCCACGTCCTTCTCGAAGTAGGTGGTCCCCACGGTGTGCGCGATTATCTCGTTGTAGACCCCGACCGTCTCGAGGAACACGCCCAGGAGCTCGCGCGACGATCCCGTGGTCGCGACCAGGCCGATTCGCGGCCTGTGCGTGCCAAGCTGCTTCCGGAGCTCCTGCAGGCAGAGCCTCAGCGCGGCGACCGGGTCGCCGAAAGTGCGTCCGTAGTGCTCCGCCACGATCTCCAGCGTGGCCGTGTTGATGAGCGCGACCTTGGTCGTCGTGGATCCTCCGTCCACGCCAAGGACGTACTCCGCATCGGGGTCGTACGCGCCGCGCCTCGAAGGGACGAGCCGCACGAGATGGCTCGACTCCGCGAGCGGCGGGAAGCTCTTGAATATCAGCTCCGACCCGGGCCGCACCAGCTCGCCGCCGGGCAGGGCGGCGCCCTGCGTGCGGGCCAGGTGCGCGGCGCCGAAGGCCTCGAACCAGGCCGCCTGCTCCGGCACGACCACGTCCATCCCGGGCCGGCTCTCGCGCACGAAGTCCACGAGGAAGCGGTTCCTGGTCACGCCGCCCACGAGCACGACCTGGCCGCTCCCGAGCTTGGCCTTGGTCAGGAACTCGGCCACCTTGTCGGCCATCACCTTGCTGAGCGAGAGCGCGACGTCCCCGGTCGTGGCCTCGCCCTTGTTGAGCCGGTGCGTGCAGTCCGACTTCATGAACACGGAGCATCGCGCCGAGATCGGGTGGACGTGCGCCCCCTCGCACGCCGCGTCCAGATCCTCGAGCCGCATGTTCATGCGGCCCAGCTGCTGCCTGAGGAACTCCCCGGTGCCCGAGGCGCACTTGTTGCCGGCGTACGTGTTGACGATGTGGCCCTTCCTGTCGACTGTGTAGACGACGAGGTCCTCCCCGCCCATGGACACCACCGCGTCGGGCCTGAGCCGCAGCGCCTCGAGCCCGGCCTCGATGGCCACGGCCGCGATGACCTCGGGAAGGGCGATGCGATGCCGCCCCTCGGTGCCGGTGACCAGGCCGCTCACGCCCGCGAGGTCCACTGCCCCCAGGCCGCCGAGGAGGTGCCCGAACGTCCCGGGCAGGTCGCCCTCGTGGGCGAGCGTCGCGTGCTCCGTGGTGCCGTCTTGCGACAGCAGGCAGAGCTTGAGCGTGGTGGAGCCGATGTCGATGCCGAGGGTCTTGTCGGTCGGGTTCGATGCCATGTCCGTGCCAGCGGGGCTTTCTAAGCCAGCCAGTGGGAGAATTCAAGTCGCTGGGGATTGCTTGAACGGCCCGACCTGCTCCTTCGCTGGCTGCCACCGACGGCCGCCGACCCGGTCGAGGCGAGTCCAGCCTCGCACGAGGGTTGCTTCCCGGTTTCCGTCGAGCTACCCTTCGGCGACCAAAGGAGTGAACATGAAAACGACCATGTCGATTGCTGCGATCCTGCTCGTTGCCTGCGGTGGCAAAGGAGGTTCCAGCTGTCCCGTCGGGGCAGAGGGTTGCGAATGCACGCCGGGCGGCGGGTGCGACCCGGGCCTGGAATGCGTGGGCAGCGTCTGCGTGAACACGACGGCGGATACGGGAACGGATCCGGACATGCCGGTGGACACGCAGGAGGATACCGTCGGCGACGTGGACGCCTCGGACACTCCGGGTGACGAGAACGAGGCTTCGGACGGATCGGATGCATCCGACGGAGCAGACCTTGCAGACGCCGAGGAGGAGTGCACGGATTCGGACGATGACGGCGTATGCGATCCCGAGGACGAGTGTCCGGGTCACGACGACGCTCAAGACGCCGATTCGGATGGCGTCGCGGACGGCTGCGACGCGTGCCCCGGATTCGACGACGCCTTGGATGCCGATGGAGATGCGGTACCGGACGGCTGCGACGCGTGCCCCGGCCACGACGACGCGCTGGACCTGGACGGGGACACGGTGCCAAACGGCTGCGACATCTGCCCGGGCGGCGATGACCTGCTGGACGGGGACGGCAATGGAATCCCTGACAGCTGCCCGCTCCGCGTCCTGATCGTGGAAGGCTTCGGAAGCGTGGACCTCGAGGCCTTCCTCGTGGGGTGGGGATTCACCGTCACTAGGATCCCGGGAGCATCGCTGACGTCCAGCTTCGATTACGGCCCGTACGACGTGGTTGCCATGATGTTCGACTCGACCCTGGCCGACGCGGCCCACCTGGCGAGCGCGAGCGCGGCCGGCAACGTGGGTCTCGTCATGCACCGTTCAGACAGCCTCGTGGATGACTTCGACATGTGCCTCTCCGCATTCTACCAGTCCGGCGAGTTCTCCATCGCGGATGCGTCCCACTTCATCACCGGTGGGTATGCGGTTGGCATTCTCCCGCTAGACTACACCTACAAGTCGTTTTGCAATCCGCCCACGGCCAACGTCAGGGTGCTCGGAACGGCCACGGGTCCTTCGCTCGTGGTTCACGACACGTACAGACGCGTTGTCACGCCCTACTACGGCCACTGGGACGGAATGCCCTGGAACGACGATGCGGCCGTAATCACATGGCGCAGCTACATGTGGGCGAGCGGCGTCGGAGCGCAGTGAACCTCGGCCCTGGTCAGGCCGGCAGGTATCGAGATACGACGAGTGCAGCCGTCGAGACGGCCGAAGTGGTCGGGGAGTCGCTGACGCCCCGGCGATCAGTCGCGCCCGCCGAACCGCACGCCGTCGAACCGGCACTCTATCGCGACCCCGGGCGGCTGGCTCGCGCAGTTCCAGTCGCAGTTGTCCCGCGCCTGGCCGTGCGAGTAGAACTGCGCGTCGGGTCCGGAGACCAGGATGCCGTCGAAGAAGAGCTCGTAGCCGGCGCGGTCGAGCTCCCCGATGGAGCCGTCCATGGCCGGAAGCTCGCACGTGCCGTCCACGCCTGCTAGCGGGGCGCCAGACGGGTTGTGCACCGCTGGGTCGAAGGTGAAGGCCGGAAGCGCCAGGTCGTTCGCGTCGAGCAGGAAGTACTCCTCGGGCAGCAGGACGCCCGGCGTGTCGCTGGGCACGAGGCCGGCCGACCAGTGCTCGGGGTTGTAGGACATGATCGATCTGCCGCTCTCCATGTCCTCGCCGAAGCAATCGGAGTGCGTCAGGCCGAGGGCGTGGCCGAGCTCGTGGACGAGGGTCGAGTGGAACGGGTAGGGCGAGTCGCCGACCAGGCTCTGGAGCTCCATCTGGACGATGCCGCCGCCGGAGCCCGGGTAGCCGTTGAAGGTGCGGGCCCCGCCCGTGCAGGCGACGTCGCCGCCGCAAGGAGCGCCCGTGGGCCTGGCGAGCACGGCCACGAACACGTCCCTGGAGGCGTTCCTGTCGGTCCCCCGCCACGTGAGTAGCTCGGCGGCCATGAAGTGGGCGCTGTCTGGCGAGGCATCCAGGATCTCGGACGACGTGCTGTCAGAGGAGAAGATCCGGGGCTCGCCGAAGCAGAGCGTGTCCGTGACGATCAGCTCGAGATACGCCTCGCGGGCCAACCCGGCGTGAGAGGCGAGCAGCGTGAGCGCGCCCCCCGGATCCTCGATCTCCACGTCCGCGGGCACGTAGAGCAGGGGCAGGACCGTCAGCCGGTCACCGGAGCCGCACGCGGCCGGCTCGGCCGAGCAGCCCGCGAGCGGCAGGAGGAGCAGCCCGGGCAGGATCCGCCGGCCGTTTCGTCGCGTTGCGAGGTCGAGCACACCATCTATCTACGGCATGGAGCGGAGGCCGGCAACTCCGGGTGCCTCCGGGCCATCTTCTCCGGCCAGGAGAGGCCCGCCGCCAGGGCATCCGACGGGGTTGCGTCCGGCGCGGTAACGTGGTGAAGTTGGGACAAGGGATGGCTGGAACGCACGAGACGGCCGCCGGTAGCCGGAGGAATGCCCGGAATGCAGGGTTCGCGGTAGCGTGCGCGCTCTCATGCCACGTGATCGCTGCGGGGTGCGCAACTGTCACCGAGGACACGACCATCTACGACACGTGGGTGGCGCCAGACACCCTCGGCGAGGTCGACGAGCTGGACGCGGCCACTGACTCCGCGACCGACGACCAGGAAGCGGCGGACTCCGAGCCGGACACCACACCGCCGTGGGACGCCCCCGACGCCCCTGACGCCGCCGACTCGCCCGACGCGGTCGATGCCTGGGACGCCACCGACACGGCCGACGCTGCCGACGCGTTCGATGCGTTCGATGCGTTCGACGGTGCCGACACGTACGACACCTACGACGCGGCCGACACCCTGGACGCGGCCGACGCGGTGGAGCTGTGCGGCGGGATCGAGTGCTCGCCGTCCCTGAGCTGCTGCAGCG
Organism: uncultured Myxococcales bacterium; assembly: GCA_964528945.1. Taxonomy (GTDB): domain Bacteria; phylum Myxococcota_A; class Polyangia; order DRWM01; family DRWM01; genus CAZGVR01. The sequence goes on along the minus strand of CAZGVR010000016.1, from coordinate 6,022 downwards.
GGGTGTGCACTTCCACGAGCACGGACTTCGACAACTGCGGATCGTGCGGCGCCCCGTGCAACGCGAGCAAGGCGAACGAGTGCCTCGGCGGGAGCTGCTACTGCGAGGGCTCGCCTCCGTGCTCGAGCTACTCGTACATGAGGTGCTGCCCGCCGGACGGCTGCGTGGCCACGGACTTCAACGACTCCCACTGCGGCGGCTGCAACAGGCCCTGCTCCTACGGCACGACCTGCTCCTTCGGCGGCTGCCACTGACGGCCGGCGGCCCGCGCCGCTCGGTCGTGGAAATTGGTGGAATCATCCAGGGACGTGGATGGGAGGCCTCTCGACAAACTATCCACGAGATCGGAACAGGCCCGGGGTAACATGGCTAGGCACCGGTGGAATTGCTCGATCTCCCTCCTCCCACTCGTGACGATGGGCGGAAAGCGTGGAGGGATATTGGCCGGATCGTCGAGCGGCCCGAGCAGGAGCCGGACTGAGCTACGTGGCAATGCGGGGGGTTCAGCGCGGGAGGTCGGGACAGCAGGACCAGACCGCACCGTCCGAGAGGTAGGTCACGTCCGGGCCGGGCGGATCGCACGGCACGAGGGCGCCGGCACACGGGTTCGTGGGCACGGCCTCGGAGCGAGTCCCGCCCCACACGACGAGTCGCGTGCCTGTCCACTCGACGAGGGCGAGACCCCTCGGCCCGACGGGAGCCGTGTCCAGCTCGGTCCACGCGCCGGAGACGGGATCGAAGAGGAACATCCGGTCCGCGACGATCACCACCTTGCCCGTCCAGTAGGAGGTCATGGGCGTTCCCTTGCCGGCCGCGGGCGCGCCGGCCGAGGGCATCCAGGCCCAGCCGGGCTTTGCAGGGGCGGCGCCGGTAAGCGAGCACGGGGCGGCACCGGGCTGATCGGCCGGGCCGACCTGCGGGCCAGCGGCTGCGGGGCCTGCGCCCAGGGTCTTCGCCCGTCCCTTGCCCGAGGAGCAGGCAGCGGCTGCGGCGAACGAGACGATCAGGACTGCGACGGACGCGGTCCGGGCAGAGCGCGACAGCTTCCTCATCGATCCAGCGGCGCCCGTGGGAGGAAGCAATCCAATGCCACATCGACCCGACACGGGAGATTACCTCGCTACCTTCGCCGACATCTGCGCTAGCC